>NZ_CP130832.1:4622500-4681496 GCF_030549615.1 Stenotrophomonas sp. 610A2 | reverse complement strand
TAGTCGTCAAAGGCTTGCCAGCCGGGCGCAGAAAGCCGCCGGGCCACAGGCCGGAAGGGGGAAAGTGGATGGCCCAGACTACCACCGCAGGCCCGATGCGGGAATGCTTGTCCCGGTTTTATTCACAGGCTCATCCACAAGATGTGCACCGCCCTGTGGATAGCTTTGTCAAGCGAGACTTGACGAGACCCCGGTAGGGTCTATAGAATTTCCGGTTCTTTCCGTCCACTTCATACAGGTGCCCCAATGGCCACCAAGCGCACGTTCCAGCCCAGCAACCTCAAGCGCAAGCGCGATCACGGTTTCCGTGCTCGTATGAAGACCGCCGACGGCCGCAAGATCCTGTCGCGTCGCCGCGCCAAGGGCCGCAAAGTCCTCAGCGCTTGATTGCGTTGCCGCGTGAAGCGGCAATCGCAACACCGATCGTGATCAGTACCTGCCCGCGCAAGCGATTCCCTCGCTCTGCGCGGGTTCGTACGCGTGCCGAATATACAACGGTCTTCAACGGCGCCCGCCGTGTATCCGATCCCTTGATGACACTCCACTGGTTGAAAGGGGATACCCCCGCTCGACTCGGCTTGGCTGTGTCACGCAAGGTGGATACGCGTGCGGTCGGTCGTAACCGTATCAAGCGTGTGTTGCGGGATGCAACACGCCATCTACGGTCGTGCCTGAGCGGTGGCGATTACGTCATCGTCGCCCGATCCGCGGCCAAGACCGCCAGTAATCAACAGATCCGTGAGGCGTTCGAGCGCCTGCTGCGCCGTTCCGGCGCATTGCCCGTTGTGGCTGCGGGCGGCACAATGCCGCCGCACGAGGGCGCACCCGCCCCTCTTCCTTTGAACGTACCGGACACTTCCTCCGGTCGAGCCGAGCCTGCCTGCTGATGAACCAGACCCGTGTATTCCTGATTTTTGCCTGGCTGATGGTAGCCGTGCTGCTGTGGATGGAATGGGGTCGCGAAAAGGCCGCACCGGATCCGGCAACCGTGGCCACCACCCAGCCGGCCGTGCCGGGCGCCAATGACGTTGATCTGCATGCACCGGCTACCGCCGACGTGCCGCAGGCCACCGTGCCGGGCCAAGCGCCTGCTGCCGCCGCTGCACCGGGCATGGAAGCCGCTGCCAGCGCCCAGCGCGTGACCGTCACCACCGACGTACTGAAGCTGGTGCTCGACGGCCGCAGCGTGCTCGACGCCGATCTGCTGCACTTCCCGCAGACCAAGGCCGCCGGCAGCCCGCCGGTGCAGCTGCTGACCGAAGACAAGGCGCATCCTTACAGCGCCACCGCCGGTTGGGCCAGCCAGAACAACTCGCCGGTGCCAGGCGCGAACGGCTTCCAGCCAGTGCAGGGTGTCACCACCGTCGCCCTGGCTGACGGCCAGGACGAAGTGCAGGTGCCGTTCGTGTGGAACGGTCCGAACGGCGTCAGCATCCACCGCACCTACACCTTCAAGCGTGGCGATTACGCCATCAGCGTGAAGGATGAAGTGGTCAACACCGGTGCCGCACCGTGGCAGGGCTATGTGTTCCGAAAGCTGGACCGCGTGCCGCCGGTGATCACCAAGGGCATGACAAACCCGGATTCCTTCAGCTTCAACGGCGCCACCTGGTTCAGCCCGGCTGATGGCTACCAGCGTCGTGCGTTCAAGGACTACCTGGAAGACGGCACCATCAACCAGACCATCAGTGGTGGCTGGGTGGCGATGCTGCAGCACCATTTCTTCACTGCCTGGATTCCGCAGGCTGACCAGTCTGCGCTGTACCTTCTGTCGCAGAACGGCCCGCGCAACGTGATCGAAACCCGCGGTCCTGGTTTCACCGTGGCTCCGGGACAGAAGGTCAGCACCGAGGCACGCCTGTGGGTCGGCCCGAAGCTGGTCAACCAGATCGCCAAGGAAGACGTGAAGGGCCTGGACCGCGTGGTCGACTACAGCCGCTTCTCGATCATGGCCATCATCGGCCAGGGCTTGTTCTGGGTGATGAACCAGGTGCACAAGCTGGTCGGCAACTGGGGCTGGGCCATCATCGGCCTGGTGATCCTGTTGAAGATGGCGCTGTTCCCGCTGGCCAATGCGCAGTTCAAGTCGCAGGCCAAGATGCGCAAGTTCCAGCCGCGTATCGCGCAGCTGAAGGAGCGCTACGGCGACGACAAGCAGAAGTTCCAGACTGCGATGATGGAGCTGTACAAGAAGGAGAAGATCAATCCGCTGGGTGGCTGCCTGCCGCTGCTGATCCAGATGCCGATCTTCTTCGCCCTGTACTGGGTGCTGGTGGAGTCGGTGGAACTGCGTCAGGCGCCGTGGCTGGGCTGGATCCAGGATCTGACCGCACGTGACCCGTACTTCATCCTGCCGATCATCAACATCGCGGTAATGTGGTTCACCCAGAAGCTGACCCCGGCTGTGGGCATGGACCCGATGCAGCAGAAGATGATGCAGTTCATGCCGCTGGTATTCGGCGTGATGATGGCCTTCATGCCGTCCGGCCTGGTCCTGTACTGGGTGGTCAACGGCGGCCTGAGCCTGCTGCAGCAGTGGTGGATGATCAAGAAGCACGGCGAAGACGCGCCGAGCAAGGTGATCGAAGCCAAGTAAGCAAAAGCCCGCCGCAAGGCGGGCTTTTCGCATGTGGGGGAGGCCGCGCCAAGACAGGGCGTTCGGCTGTTTGTAGGAGCGGCGTAAGCCGCGAAGCCGACGCAGCATCAGATCGCACAGCTTCCCGGTGTTCCAGCAAGGCCAGCTTCGCGGCTTACGCCGCTCCTACAAAGGGGGCGGCATTTGGTCGCAAGCCGGCCTCTTCGCCTGTGGCGTTAGAATCACCACGCCCGTTGCACCCTTTTCTCCGAGCCTGCCATGCCCCGTTCGTCGTTGCGCCGCCTGATCCTGCCTGCCGTGTTGCTTGCCGCGTTGACGGTCGCCGGCTGTTCCAAACAGGACGAGGCCGGTACGGCGACGCCCACCCAGGCCAGCGCGCAGGCTGCAGCCGCGGCAAACCCAGCGGCGGCACCGCTGTTGACTGCACTGCAGAAACAGTTGGACGGGCACCGCCGCATCGTCGTGTTGCTGGCCGATGAGGCGCAGCAATCACCGGCCGATCGCCAGACATCCAGCCGCATCGGCCAACAGCTGTTCCATGACGGCCTGGAACAACGCCAGGCCATCGCCGCACAGTTCGACGCCTTGCTGCGTGACCCCAATCCGCAACGCTTCGCTACCCTGGGCACGGTGCTGGATTACATCGAATCCTCGCCCGAGCTCTACGACGCCGACCGTCTCGCCTTCCGAGAAACATTGCGCGAACTGCATCAGCGCGTGGGCGCGGACTCCTCGCTGCCAGCAGTAAAGCTGCACCAGCGCATCGGCGAAGACCTGGATGCGCTCGATGAGATCGAGCGCAACTACAACCAGGAACTGACCCGCATCTTCAGTCGCTTCGAGCGCACCCGTGCGATCGAACTCAAGCGTGAGAAGTGGGACGACTATGTTGCCCACCTCAACACCCTCTACAAGCGCGATGCGATCCTGCGTGACTTTGGTGTGATCGAGCCCTATCCGATGTCGATGCAGGACAGCGACCGCGAGATCTTCGGCCGCGACTTGCCGGCAAAAACCGTGGTTCTGACCTTCGACGATGGCCCGCACAAGGCCTACACCGATGAAGTCGTCGCCATCCTGCAGCGCTACGACGTGCCGGGCGTGTTCTTCGAAGTGGGCCGCAATCTCGGAACAGTCGAGGCCGATGGCAAGGTCAAGCTCGGGTCGATGGCCGGCATCAGCCGCAACCTGATGGAGCACGGCTATGCGGTCGGCAATCACAGCCTGACCCACGCGCAGCTGTCGCGTACCACCGGCGATGCGCTGCGTCAGCAGGTGCTGGATACCGACACGCTTCTCAAAGGTGTGGATGCCAAGCGCGCACCGCTGTTCCGCTTCCCGTATGGCGCGCGCAATGCCGAAGGCCTGCAGCTGCTCAACGAAGCTGGCCTGAAATCCATCATGTGGAACATCGACTCGATGGACTGGGCCGACCCGGTGCCCGAGTCCATCGTGCAGCGCGTGGTCGACCAGGTGCAGAAGGAACAGCGCGGCATCATCCTGTTCCATGACATCCACGACCGCGCGGTGAAGGCGCTGCCGCAGATCCTCGACAAGCTGATCGCCGATGGCTACCAGTTCGCTGGCTGGAACGGCCGCGACTTCAGCGTCAGCCGTGCGCGCAAGGGCGCGGTGGCCGACACCACGGTCACCACCGGCTACGAAAAATCCTGGGCGATTGTCATTGGCATCGATGACTACGCCAAGTGGCCCAAGCTCGAATACGCCGGCCGCGACGCACAGTCCATCGCCGATACGCTGACCGGGCAGTTCGGCTTCCCGTCCTCGCAGGTGATCGTGCTGAAAAACCAGCAGGCCACCCGCAACAACATCCTCGCTGCCTTCCACGACCGCCTGGCCGATGAGCGCACCGGCAAGAACGACCGCGTGTTCGTGTTCTTCGCCGGCCATGGCGCGACCCGCCAGCTAGCCTCCGGCCGTGACCTCGGCTACATCATTCCGGTGGATTCGGACCCGAACGAATTCGCCACCGATGCAATCGCGATGACCGACATCCAGAACATCGCCGAGAGCATGCAGGCCAAGCATGTGCTGTTCGTGATGGATGCCTGTTACAGCGGCCTTGGGCTGACCCGCGGCGGCAGTTCTTCTTCGTTCCTGCGCGAGAACGCCCGCCGCAGCGCGCGGCAGATGCTGACTGCCGGCGGTGCCGATCAGCAGGTCGCCGACAGCGGCCCGAACGGGCATTCGGTATTCACCTGGGTGCTGTTGCAGGCCCTGGCCGGCAAGGGCGATCTCAATGGCGATGGCCTGATCACCGGCACCGAGTTGGCAGCGTATGTGGCGCCTGCGGTGTCGGCGGTATCGCGACAGACCCCGGCCTTCGGCAGCCTGCCCGGTTCGCAGGGCGGCGAGTTCGTGTTCCAGGTGCCGGACAGCCAGGAATTCCTCAACGCCGACACAAGCCAGCTGTCGGCTGATGCCATCGCGCTCAATAGTCGTGTCGATGCGGCGCAGGACGCCAAGCCTGCGGGCAAGACCGAAGCACCGGTAACCGTGGCCGATCTGCAGGGGGGCAAGAGCACCCTGGTGGTGCCGGCCGCCGTTCCGACTTCGGACCGTCAGCGCGCGCAGCAGGCCAACGACCGCGGCCTGCAGCTGTACCGCGAGAAGCGCTATGACGAAGCGGTGACGCAGTTCACCGAAGCATTGAAGTTGCGTCCCGATTTCGCTCAGGCCGCGAACAACCTCGGCTTCGTCTATTACCGCCAGCAGCGCTACGCCGAAGCAGCCCGCTGGCTGGAGAACACCTTGAAGATCGACCCCTCGCGCGCGGTGGCCTATCTGAATCTAGGCGACGCTTACTTCAATGCCGGCGACAAGGTGAAGGCCAAGCAGGCCTACAGCACCTACCTGGAGCTGCAGCCGCAAGGCAGTGGTGCCGCCCAGGCCCGCGCACAACTGCAGAAGCTGTAAGCCATGAGCGACGTGTCCACAGGCCAGACCATTGCTGCCATCGCCAGCGGCGCCGCTGCCGGTGGCGTTGGCATGCTGCGTGTCTCCGGCCCGCAGTCACTGCGCATCGCCGTTGCGTTGGGCTGTCCACAGCTCAAGCCGCGCCATGCGCACTACGCAAAATTCCGCGATGACGCAGGCGAGGTCATCGACGACGGCATCGCCCTTTACTTCCCCGGCCCGCGCAGCTTTACCGGCGAGGACGTGGTGGAACTGCAGGGTCACGGCAGCCCGGTCGTGCTGCGCCAGCTGCTGGCCCGCTGCATCGAACTGGGCGCACGCCAGGCCCGAGCCGGTGAGTTCAGCGAACGCGCATTCCTCAACGGCAAGCTCGATCTGGCCCAGGCCGAGGCCATCGCCGATCTGATCGCCGCTGGCGATGTGCGCGCTGCCCGCGCCGCCCGTCGCTCGCTCGATGGTGTGTTCTCGCGCCGGGTGGAAGAAGTTGGCGAGCAACTGGTACGGCTGCGTATCCATGTCGAAGCCGCCATCGACTTCGCCGATGAGCCGCTGGACACGCTGGGCGGCGCGCAGGTGCGCGCCGGCATCGAGCAGGCCAAGGCCTTGCTCGCCCAGCTGCGTATCGACGCCGAACGCGGCCGCAAGCTGCGCGATGGCCTGCATGCGGTGTTGATCGGTCCGCCGAACGCCGGCAAGAGCTCGCTGCTCAATGCACTCGCCGGCAGCGAGCGGGCCATCGTCACCGATATCGCCGGCACCACCCGCGACACCTTGCGCGAGACCATCCGCATCGACGGTCTCGAGCTGGAACTGGTCGACACCGCTGGCCTGCGTGAAGGTGGCGATGCCATCGAACGCGAAGGTATGCGCCGCGCCCGCGCCGAGATGCAGCGGGCGGACCTTGCCATCGTCGTGCTCGACGCCCGCGACCCGGAGGCGGGCAGGGCAGCGATCGGCGACGCTGCCGCGCAGGCCGCGCGGCAGCTGTGGATCTACAACAAGAGCGACCTGTTGCCGCAGTGGCCGCAGGACCTCGGCGAAGCCAGCATTGCCCTGTCTGCCGCCAACGGCGAAGGCCTGGAGCTGCTGCACGCACGCCTGCGCGAGATCGCCAGCCACGGTGCGGGCGAGGGCATGCAGGGCGAATTTTCCGCGCGCCTGCGCCACGTCGAAGCGCTGGCCCTGGCCAGCGAACACCTCGACGCCGCCGATGGTCAGCTGCATTACGACCAGTTGGAACTGGCAGCCGAGGAACTGCGCCTCGCACATGATGCCCTCGGCGAAATCACCGGCCGTATGACCGCTGACGATCTGCTCGGCAGGATTTTTTCGAGCTTCTGCATCGGCAAATGATGCCGGTGTAGCGCCAACGGCCCGCAAGGGCCAGACACCACAAGACAGGAGTTGGGATGTTTTCGCACATCGTAGTGGGCGCCAACGACATAGAGGCATCCAAGGCGTTCTATGACGCGCTGCTTGCCACGCTCGGCGCAAAGCCGGGCTTCATCGACCCCAAAGGCAATGTGGTCTATCTCCACGCCGGTGCCTTGCTGATCGTCGGCCATCCGCGCAACGGCGAGCCGGCCACCCATGCCAATGGCGGAACCATCGGCTTCAGCTGTGCTTCGCCGGACGTGGTGGAGGCTTGGCATGCGGCAGGAGTGGGCAACGGTGGCGTGAGCGTGGAAGATCCGCCGGGGCCGCGGCAAAGCCCGTTCGGCCCGCTCTACCTGGCGTATCTGCGTGACCCGGCGGGCAACAAGCTGTGCGCCACGCACCGTGCGGCACAGACCTGAGCACCGCCTTTCCCGGCAGCGGCGGCGCGGGCCAGTACGCGCCGCCGGTTACTGACAGTTCTGTTTGCCACCGTTAGGCTAGGCCCTGTTACGGGATCCCCCCGCCAACGGAGCCAGTCCAATGCGCCATTGATGTCACCGTCTTGATGACGGTCCCAACCAGTCCCTGCTGCCGCTGGCGGCCGGGTGCTTAGGGCATCGATGGAAAACCGCATGACAAACTCAATTTCAGTGACGCTGGACGGCGTCGCATGGCATACGCCTGACGGGCGCAGCCTGTTCTCCAACCTCAACGCACAGTTCGATGACCGGCCCACCGGTCTGGTCGGCCGCAATGGCGTGGGCAAAAGCGTACTCGCGCAGATACTGGCCGGGCTGCGTCAACCCAGTGCCGGGCACTGCCGTCGCATCGGTGAGGCCTACTACCTCGCACAGCAGGTACAGCCACGAACAGGACAGCGCGTAGCCGAGCTCGCAGCTGTGGATAAGCGTGTGGATGCATTGCGCAGGATTGAAGCTGGAAGCACGCTGCAAGCGGATTTCGACGCGATTGGCGAGCAATGGAGCCTGTGTGAAACCCTGCAGCAATCACTGTCCAATGCAGGTCTGCACGGCGTGGATGCGGATACACCTGTGGATAAGCTCAGTGGCGGCCAATGCATGCGCGTCGCTCTGGTGGGTGCGCTGTTGCAGCCGGTGGAATGGCTGATCCTCGACGAACCCAGCAATCATCTCGATCATGCCGGCCGGCAATGGCTGGCCGAACAACTGCAGGCAAGGAAGCAGGGGCTGATCCTGGTCAGCCACGATCGCCTGCTGCTGCAGCAGGTTGAACGCATCGTCGAACTGTCGCCGCAGGGGCTGCGCAGCTACGGCGGCAACCATGCGTTTTATGCACAGGCCCGCGCTGGCGAACGCGCAGCGGCCGAGGCCTTGCTTCAGCAACGCAGGCACGAACGCCGCAAAGGCGAGCAGGCACTGCGCGATCAACGCCAGCGGCTGGAACAACGCAGCGCGCGCGGTAACCGCGATGCCGCCAACGCCAATCAGGCGCCGATCCTGCTTGGCCTGCAGCGGCAGCGTGCCGAAGCCAGCCTCGGCAAGGCACGCGCGCAGCTGGATCAGCGGCAGCTGCAGCTGCACGACGCCGTGCGCGAGGCACAGGCCGATAGCGAAGCCGCCGCCCCGGTCTTGCTGCTCCCAAGCGTGCAAACCAGCGGGCCGGAGTGGGTGGTGCGTTCCACCGAGCTGCAGCTGCCACACGTAGCACCGGAGCTGCGCGCGCTGGAGTTCAACCTGCGCCGCGGCGAACGCATTGCCATAACCGGTGCCAACGGTGTGGGTAAGTCGACGTTGTTGAAGGTGTTGGCCGGACAGCTGCCAGCGCTGGCTGGCGAGGTGAGCGTGCAAGTGCCTGCTGCCTTGCTGGATCAGCAGCTGCAGTTGCTACCCGCGCACAGCAGCGTGCTGGACGCCTTGCGCCTGCGGAATCCAGCCATGGCCGAGGGCGAGTTGCGTAGCCGGCTGGCCCTGCTTGGTCTGGATGCAAACCAGGTACAGATACCTTCTGGCCTGCTCAGCGGCGGGCAGCGACTGAAAGCCGGCCTGGCCTGCGCGCTGTATGCCGATCCACCGGCACAGCTGCTGTTGCTGGACGAACCCGGCAATCACCTGGACCTGGATGCGCTGGCGGCTCTTGAGGATCTGCTTCGGCAATACCAGGGCAGCCTGTTGCTGGTATCGCATGACGAGGCGCTGCTGCAGGCCATCGGCATCAGCGCGCGCCTGCATGCCAGCGCCGATGGCTGGGAGTGGCAACGCAATCAGTGACGCGATGTTCTTCCGCACGTCACATCCAGCCGTCATGCTGCGCGCCTTGTTTTCGATTGGAGTGCTGACGGTGCGAAGCTGGGCCTGGTTGATGGCGGTGGGGGTTGGCGTGGCATGCTGTTGGGCAATGGACAGCTCAGCCGCACAGACTTATCCCCAGGTTTCGGTGTACGCGCACCGCGGTGCCAGCGCACTGCTGCCCGAGCACACCCTGGCCGCCTATGCACAGGCCATCAGCGACGGCGCCGATTACATCGAGCCGGACCTGGTGATGAGCAAGGACGGGGTGATGCTGGCCCGGCACGAGAACGAGATCGGTTCGACCACCGATGTCGCCAGTCATCCCGAGTTCGCCAGCCGTCGCACCCGCAAGCTGATCGACGGCCAGCAGGTCGAGGGGTGGTTCACCGAGGACTTCACCGTCGCCGAGCTGAAGACGCTGTACGCGCGTGAGCGCCTGCCGCAGATCCGCGGCACCGCCTTCGACGGGCAGTTCCGCATTGCCACCCTGGACGAGATCATCAGCTTCCTGGTGCAGCAGGCTGGGCGTGCCAACCGCGGTATCGGCCTGGCGCCGGAGATCAAGCACGGCAGCTACTTCAAGAGCATCGGCCTGCCGATGGAGGACAAGCTGCTGGCCAGCCTGCAGGGCAACAGCTACACCAAGGTCGCGCCGATCCTGCTGCAGTCCTTCGAGACCGCCAACCTGCGGCAGATCCGTGGCAAGCTCGGCAAGGACAGCAATATCCGTTTGCTGCAGTTGCTGGGCAGCGGGAATGAAAAGCCAGCTGACATAGCACTCACCGGTGGCAGCCTGACGTATGCACAGATGATGACGCCAGCCGGCCTGCGCGATATCGCCGGCTATGCCGATGCGATTGGCGTGGAACGGCGCGCGCTGGTGCCGCTGGACGCGCAGGGCAAGTTGGCCGCACCTACCGCCTTGATTGGCGATGCGCATGCCGCCGGCCTGCAGGTAGTGGCTTACAGCTTCCGCCCGGAAAACCCGTTCCTGCCACCGGCACTGCGCCAGGGCGCGGAGAACGCGCGCAACCCGGAGGCCTCGGTGGCCGAGATCCGCGCCTACCTGCAGGCGGGCATCGATGCCTTCTTTACCGATGACCCGGCGCTGGGGCGGCGGGCGGTGGATGGTGGTTCTTAAAGGCTGAAGAGCGGCCCCTCCCCAGCCCTCCCCTTGGCTACGGCAAAGGGAGGGGGCCGTTCTCGGCGATCTGCCAGTGAGCAGCTTAGCTGCTTGGCTCCCTCCCTTTGGCGCAGCCAAGGGGAGGGCTGGGGAGGGGTTAGCTCTTAGGCCTTTCAAGCACCGGCAGCTTCGCGGCCTATGCCGCTCCTGCAGGTTGATGGTTCGATGGTAGAGCCTCTGCCGAGCATGGCTCGGCACTACCGCTTCTGCTCTTAGGACGGCTCGTTCGAATCCCGCCGCCGCAACGGCACCACCACCTCATAGTCACGGCCTTCGCGCGGCTGCCACAGCACCGGCACTTGCCCTGGTGCGGGCGGCTCCAGTTCGTTGTCGGCTTCAGCGAGTTGCTCGGCGTCTTCCTCGTCTTCCCAGCTGTAACGCTTGCGCGCAGCGCGCGGGTCGACGTTGCGGAACAGCAGCGCGGCGATCACGCCAGCGGCGGCTCCGCCCATATGCGATTGCCAGGACACGCCCGGCTCGTGCGGGAGGATGGTGATCAGCATGCTGCCGTAGAACAGGAAGCCGATCAGGCTGGCGGCGATCGCCGGCCGGTCGCGGCGCAGCAGGCCGAGCACGAAGACCAGGAACATCAGGCCGTGGGTCAGGCCACTGGCGCCGAGGTGGCGACTGCCGGCATCACCCAGCATCCAGGCGCCCAGACCGGAACCTATCCACAGCAAGGGCAGGGCACGCAGGGTGGCTTTGGGATAAACGCTGCCAGCCAAGGTACCGAGAATAAGCAGGGCGACCGCGTTGGCGCCCAGGTGTTCGATTGAACCATGCAGCAGGGGCGCGCCAAGCAGGCCGGCCAGACCGCTGGCTTCCAGCGGCGCTACTGCCCACGGCCGCCAATCCCAGCCGCTGCTCTGCAGGGCGAACATCGCCACCAGCAGCAGGACAAAGCCCAGGCTGATGTTGAACGCGCGCAGCACCCGGCTGCGGTCGTTGCGGGCAGTGGTGGCCGGCGTGTCGCCGGAGTCGAGCAGGGTTGGCGTGTCCATGATCAAGGGATTGCGGCGCCTTTGGCCAAAGCCAAGGGCGCCGCGCATGGGATCTGGCGTGCCACCGGCGGGACAATCCCGCCGGTGGTGTTCACATCAGGCCTTGTGGCCGCCCTTCGGCGGGATCTTCAGGCTCAGGATCACGGTGGCGACCAGTACCGCGGCAACCACACCCAGCGATACCGGTACCGGGATCTTGAAGATGTCGATCAGCAGCATCTTGGTACCGATGAAGGCCAGGATGACGGCCAGGCCGTAGGGCAACAGGTGGAAGCGGTCAGCCATACCGGCCAGCAGGAAGAACATCGCGCGCAGGCCCAGCACCGCGAACACGTTCGAGGTCAGCACGATGAACGGGTCGGTGGTGATGGCGAAGATGGCCGGGATCGAGTCCACCGCGAAGATCACGTCGGTGACCGCGATGAGGATCAGCACCACGAACATCGGGGTGAACCAGCGCACGCCGTCTTTTTCGGTGACCAGGTTGTTGCCGCTGTACTCGTGGGTGATGCGCAGGTGCTTGCGCATGAACTTCAGCGCCGGGTTGTTGTCCAGGCTGGGTTCCTCGCTGGCGGCGAACCACATCTTCCAGCCGGTGTAGAGCAGGAAGGCGCCGAACACGTAGAGCAGCCAATGGAACTGGGTAACCAACACGGAACCGGCGAAGATCATGATCGTACGCAGCACGATCGCGCCAAGGATGCCGATGATCAGCACGCGCTGGCGCTGGGTCTCGGGCACCGCGAAGTAACCCATGATCAGCAGGAAGACGAAAATGTTGTCGACCGCCAGGGCCTTTTCGATCAGGTAGCCGGTCAGGAACTGCAGGCCCACTTCATTGGCGACTGCCGCACCTGCGGTCTCGTGCAGGTAGTACCAGAGGCCGGCATTGAAGGCCAAGGCCAGCGCCACCCAGCCCAGCGACCAGTAAATGGCCTCCTTGAAGGTGACCTTGTGCGGGCCACCGTGGCGCATCAGCACCAGGTCGATCAACAGTGCGGCGATGACGACGACGATGAAGCCGCCCCACAGCCAAGGATTACCGATTGTCTGCATCATTGGAAAAATTCCGGTCGTGAACGGGGATAACTCGGAACCACAAAGGCCAAGAGCTGGACACGGAATCGGGGAGACCGGGGACAGAGCTTCGCCGTTGCGGCGAAGGTCTTGCTCACAGCTCCAATGGTTGGAACTGCCGTTGCACCGGAGCCTTGCGGCTCGAATTGACGGCGACAACGTCTGGGAGCTACTCCCCTTCTGGGGCGAATAGTGCGGCCTATGCCCATTACAGTCAATGAATACGCTGCAGGCAGGGGGCGGCGCCCGGCTACAATAGCGCCCATGAATACCCCACTCCCCGTCGTACGCCTGAAGAACGCGTGGCGCTCCAGCCACCCGTGGATTTTCCAGAAACTGGTCGAGAAGCCGACCGTCAAGCCGAAGTCCGGCACCATCGTCGACGTGGTCGGCGTGGACGGCGAGTGGATTGGCCGTGGTTTCTACAACGGCCACTCGCGCATCGCCGTGCGCATCCTGGAAACCAACCCGGACGTGGCGGTGGACCAGGCCTGGTTCGCGCAGAAGCTGGCGCAGGCCGTGTCGCTGCGCCGCGACGTGCTCAAGCTGGATGCAATCTCCAATGCCTGGCGCGTTGTCCACAGCGAGGGCGACGGCTTGTCCGGCCTGGTGGTGGACCGCTATGACGACCTGCTGGTGGTAGAGTTCTTCGCCGCTGGCATGTTCCGCCACCGCGAATGGATCTACGAGGCACTGCGCGACCTGTTCCCGGGCTGCCGCTTCCACAGCTTCGCCGACGAACACGTGCAGAAGCAGGAAAGCTTCGATTTCCACGGCAATACCACCACCGAACCGGCGGTGATCACCGAGTACGGGATCAAGTTCCGTGCTGATCCGGCCGGCGCACACAAGACCGGTTTCTTCGCCGACCAGCGCGAGAACCGTGAGTGGCTGAGCCAGCAGGTGGAAGGCAAGACCGTGCTCGACCTGTGCTGCAACACCGGTGGCTTTGCGGTGTACGCCGCAGCGCGCGGTGCGGCCGAGGTGCTGGGCGTGGACATCGACCAGGACGTGATCCAGATCGCCAAGGGCAATGCGCGTTTGAACAACGCCAAGCCCAAGTTCGTGCAGGCCGATATCTTCCCGTGGCTGCGTGAAGCGGCCAACCGCGGCGACCAGTACGACGTGGTGATCCTGGATCCGGCCAAGATGACCCGTGACCGCGACCAGGTCATCACCGCGCTGAAGAAGTACCTGGACATGAACAAGCTGGCCTTGGGCGTGGTCAAGCCCGGCGGCCTGTTCGCCACCTTCTCCTGCACCGGCCTGGTGGCCGAGGACCAGTTCCTCGACATGCTGCGCCGTGCCGCCTATTTCTCGGGCCGCACCATCCAGATCCTGAAGGTAGCCGGCGCCGGCCCGGACCACCCGTTCATGGCGCACGTGCAGGAATCGCGCTACCTCAAGGCGGTGTTCTGCCGCGTGCTGGACTAAGCAGGCAACGGCACCCCTCCCAACCCTCCCCTTCGCTGCGCGAAAGGGAGGGCTCTGCATCGGTAGTGCCGAGCCATGCTCGGCAGGGGCGTTACAAGCGAAAGGCTGCCCTCACCCCAACCCCGGCTCCGCGCCCCGGCCCTTGCGCCAGAGCAAGGGCTTTCGATGGGCAGCGAACCAATGGTTCGCAAGCTGCCCCTCTCACCCCGCATGCGGGAGAGGGGTTGAAGCGGTAGTGCCGAGCCATGCTCGGCAGGGGCCTTCCCGGTAAAGCTCCAGCCGAGCATGGCTCGGCTCTACAAAAGCCTGCTCCATGCCGTCCGTCACTGGCCCGCAGCTCTACTACAGCGCTAAGGTCTGGCCTTTCCCTTCACGGTGAGGCCTCATGACGCTGCGTCCCCTGTCCCTGCTGGTATCCCTGTCGCTGTGTACCCCGCTGGCAGCCTCGGCGGTGGAGTTCAGCCAGGCTGAGCTGAGCAAGGCCAGCGCCTTGCAGCACAAGCTGCTGACCCTGGATTCGCATCTGGATACGCCGGCCAACTTCGGCCGCGCCGACTTCAACATCATGCAGCGCCACGACCACAACGCCCTGTCGCAGGTGGATTACCCGCGTATGGTAGAAGGCGCGCTGGATGGCGGCTTCTTCGCGATCTATACCGACCAGGGCGACCGCAGCCCGGCCGCGCATATCGCCGAACGCGATCATGGCCTGCAGCGCATGCAGGAGATCCACGAAATGCTGGCCGCCAACCCGGACAAGTTCCAGCTCGCACTCACCGCCGATGACGCAGCGCGGATCAAGGCCGCCGGCAAGCGCGTGGTCTACATCAGCATGGAGAACGGCAGCCCGCTGGTCGCTGACCCGACCTTGCTGAGCTACTACTACAAGGCTGGCCTGCGGCTGATGTCGACGGTGCACTTCGCCAACAATGAGTTCGCCGATTCGGCCACCGATCCCAAGGGCGCGGAGTGGAAGGGGCTGAGCCCGGCCGGCAAGGCGCTGGTCAATGAGGCGGTGAAGCTCGGCATCGTGATCGACCAGTCGCACGCCTCCGATGCAGTGTTCGACAACCTGATCGAAATGATGCCGGTGCCCTTCATCCTCTCGCACAGCTCGGCCAAGGCGGTGTTCAACCACCCGCGCAACCTCGACGACACGCGCCTGCGCCAGCTGGCGGCCAAGGGCGGCGTGATCCAGGCCAATGCCTACGGCGGCTATCTGGTCGACGAAACCAAGAGCGCCGAGCGCAAACAGGCCGAAGAGGAACTGGAGAAGCGCCTCGGCGGCTGGGAGAACATGACCATGGCCAAGGGCGTGGAACTGCGCAAGGCGATGGCCGAGCTCGACCAGAAGTACCCGCGGCGCAAGGCCACGCTGGATGATTTCTTCCAGCACTTCGGCCATATGCTCGATGTGGTCGGCCCGGACCATGTCGGCATCGGCATGGATTGGGACGGCGGTGGCGGCGTGACCGGCATGGAAGACGCAGCCGACCTGCCCAAGATCACCGCCTGGATGCAGCGTCGTGGTTTGACCGACGCGCAGATCGGTAACATCTGGAGCGGCAACGTGCTGCGGGTGATGCGCCAGGCGCAGGACTACGCGGCGGCGCAGAAGAAGCCCTGATCGCGCGCTGTTGATGCGTGGGATGACGAAGCGGGCTCAGGCCCGCTTTGTTTTTATCCACACGTTGCTGGGGATAAGTGGGTTGTCCACAGGTTGGCTTGAGCCTTGAGGGTTTAGAGATTTAAAGCAAAGGCACCCCTCCCCAACCCTCCCCTGCGCTATGCGCAAGGGAGGGGGCTGCTCTGCTCCCTCCCTTTGCCGCAGGCAAGGGGAGGGCTGGGGAGGGGGGCTCTTCAAGCAGAACCAACAACTCCCCAAAAACAAAAAGCGGGCCGAAGCCCGCTTTTCGCCTTATCCACAACAACCTGTGGATTACTTGCTACGCCCCAGCACCGCATTGCGGCGGCTGTATACGGCATAGACCAGCAAGCCAAACACGTTCCACGCCAGGAACCACAGCTGGGTGCGAACCGGCAGGCTGATGAACAGGTAGATGCAGCCGCCGATCGCCAGCGGCCCCACCACCCATGCCAGCGGCGTGCGGAAGGTACGCGGACGGTTCGGCTCGCGCTTGCGCAGCACCAGCAGGCACAGGCCTACCGCGGTGAACGCTGCCAGGGTGCCGGCATTGGCCAGCGCGGCGATTTCATCCAGGCGCGCTACACCGGCCAGCGCAGCCACCAGTACCGCGGTGAACACGGTGATGACCACCGGCGTACCGGTGCGCTGGTTGACCTTGGACAGGCCGCGCGGCAACAGGCCGTCACGCGACATCACGAAGAAGATGCGGCTCTGGCCGTAGAAGAACGCCAGCAGCACGGTTGGCAGCGCGATGATGGCGACGATGCCGATCACCAGCGCAGCGGTGCCATGGCCGAGTTCGCGCATGATCAGCGCCAGCGGCTCGGCGCTCTTGCCGAACACCGTGTAGCTCATCGCACCGACCGCGGCCAGCGCTACCAGCAGGTAGATGATGGTGCAGCCGACCATCGAACCGATGATGCCGATCGACAGGTCGCGCTTCGGATTCTTGGTTTCCTCGGCTGCGGTGGAGATCGCATCGAAGCCATAGAAGGCGAAGAAGATGATCGCCGCCGCCGCCATTACCCCGCGTTCCACGCCATCGGCACTGACCGACTTGGGGAAGCCATAGGGCATGAACGGCTGCAGGTTGGCGCTGTCGAAGGCCGGCAGGGCCACCGCGACAAACACTGCCAGCGCGATCAGCTTGAACACCACCAGCACCGCGTTGAGGGTGGCGCTTTCCTTGGTACCGACCATCAACATGCCGGCGACCAGGAAGGTGATGACGATGGCTGGCACGTTGAGGAAACCGCCCTCCACGTGCGGGCCGGCAGCAAGGGCCTGCGGCAAGGCCACGTTCCAGCCGAACGAGGTGTGCAGCCATTCGAGGAAGCCGACGAAGTAGCCGGACCAGCCGACCGCCACCGTGCTGACCACCAGCGAGTACTCCAGGATCAGGCTCCAGCCCACCACCCAGGCGATGGTCTCGCCCAGCGCGCTGTAGCTATAGGTATAGGCGCTGCCGGCGGCAGGCATCATCGTCGACAGCTCGGCATAGGCCAGTGCCGCACAGGCGCAGATGGCGCCGGCGATGATGAAGGACAGCAGCACCGCCGGGCCGGCCTTGTCCGCACCCACGCCGATCAGCGTGTAGATGCCGGTGCCGACGATGGCGCCGATGCCAAGCGCGACCAGATGGGGCCAGCTCAGCGTTGGAATAAGCCGACGGCCTTCTTCGTGTTCGGTGAGTTGGTCGATGGGCTTGCGCCGGAGCCAGGATTGCATGCGGACCTCACGGTTCGTGGTGGTTCGGAGAAGCGGCCGAGTTTGGCTTAACGCAGTGCAGCAAAGCTAGAAAAACCCGCCATTTGGCGCGCTTTTGCCGCGTACAGATGCCAACGCGCCGAATTCGGCATAAAAAGCGTGGGTGCAGGCCGGGTTGTGGACCCGGCAACCGAGCTTACGCCGCCAAGGCGGCTTGTGGCGTTGGTCAACGCCGCGTCGGCAGCAGCCTCAATCGGCAATTCCCAGGCGCAGCCCGAACACCACCAGGCAGACGCCAACCCCACGCCGCAGCCATACGCCGACGCGCGGATAGCCGGCCAGGCGGCGGGCGATGAACTGGCCGCCGAAGATAAGCACCGAGCACCAGCCGATGCTGAGGATGGCGATCAGCACTGCCATCGTCGCCAGGGTCAGCGCGCCGCGCTGCCGCACCGGGTCGATGAACAGCGGGAAGAACGCCATGTAGAACAGGATCGCCTTGGGATTGAGCAGGCCGACCAGCAAGGCCTGGCGGAACCAGCGTCGCCCATGTTGCACCGGCGCACTCTCACCGACGGCAGCTGCTGCCGGCTCACGCAGCAGGTTGATGCCTACCCAGATCAGGTAGGCCGCACCCACGTAACGCAGCGCGGCGAACAGCATCGGATGCGCCTGCAGCAGCGCGGCCACACCGGTGGCGGCGATGGCGATCAGGATCTGGTCGCCCAGCATCAGCCCGGCCAGGGTGGCGTAACCGGCGCGTACCCCGCCGCGCGCGGTAGCGGTGAGCAGGGTGAAGGTGCCCGGACCCGGCAACATCAGGAACAGTATGACGGCCACCACGAAGGTGCCCAGGTCGTTGATACCCATCCACGGCATGGCGGTTCTCCGTGGGGATCAGCGCGCGCGCTGGGTGGCGATGCGTTGCTTCACCGCATCGATCAACGCTTGCAGGTCATCAAAACGCGGCACGCCGTAGCGGTCACCGGTGATGTCCAGGTTGCCCTTGCGCCAGTAACCGGCCGGTGCCGCCACCAGCAACTTGCCCGAACGCGCGTACAGGCCGAATTCGAGCAGGGTGATCGGGCTCTGCGTGCCTGGCGCGAAGTACATCAGGACGATGTCGGCCTGTTCCAGCGCGTTCAGTTCCCACTCCACCTGACGGCGGAACTCGGGCTCGTCGGCCTCGGCGCGCCAGGCCGGGTTCCAGTCGGCGCGGCGGGGATTGAGCATCAGCACGCCCTGGTCTGCCAGCGCCGCCTGCACCTGCTGCTGCCAATCACCGGCCTTGCCCATCTCGATGCTTCCCGCCAGGAACACCTTGGGTCGCGCGTCATTGGCGGGCAGGGCGTTGGGCGAGGTAATGGTCTGCGAATCACTGGCCAGGGCTGCCATCGGCAGCAGGCACAACAGGCTCGACAACAGCAGCAGCGACAGCGATTTCATGGCAGGGATGCAGCGGGTGGGGGTGCTTATGATCGCAGATGTATGCCGCAGGCAGTTTTCAGCGATGGCTGGGTTGCTTCAGGATCAGCTTCTGAGACGGGCAGGGCTACACTTCTCCCCATGCAAACCGAAACCCTGATCCTTGGCGGCCTGCTGGTCGCCGTCCTCGTGCTGCAGCTGCTGCTGTTGCTGCGCCGTAATGACAACAGCGTGCTGGAAAGTACCTTGCGCGAAGAACAGCGCAGCGGCCGCGGCGAGCTGCGCGAGCAGCTGGAAACCATGGCGCGGCAGCAGGACATCCGCATCGATGGCTTCGGCCGCAACCTTACCGACTTGTCCACCCGCACCGACCAGCGCCTGGACCTGCTGCGTGACAGCCTCAACGACGACGCCCGCAAGGGCCGCGAGGAGACCGCCAACGCCCAGCAGCTGATGGCGCAATTGCTGGGTACGCGGCTGCAGGACGTGCGCGGCCAGCTCGACGTGTTCGGCCAGCAGCAGGAAGCGCGCATGGAGGCCTTCGCCCGCCAGCTGGCCGGCCTGCAGCAAAGCCTGGTCGAGGAAACCCGCAAGGGCCGTGAGGAAGGCGCGCAGGTACAGCTGCGTTTCGGTGAGACGCTGAACCAGAAGCTGGGCGAACTGACCCAGCGCAACGAGCAGCGCATCACCGAGATGCGGCAGACCCTGGAAGCGCGCTTGAAGGACCTGCAGGGCGACAACGCCGCCAAGCTCGAACTGATGCGCCAGACCGTCGACGAGAAGCTGCAGAGCACGCTCAATACGCGTCTGGATTCCTCGTTCAAGCTGGTCTCCGAACGACTGGAGCAGGTGCAGCGCGGCTTGGGCGAAATGCAGCAGCTGGCGACAGGCGTTGGTGACCTCAAGCGGGTGCTGAGCAACGTCAAGAACCGCGGTGGCTGGGGCGAAGTACAGCTAGACAACATCCTCGAGCAGACCCTGACTGCCGAGCAGTACGCACGTGGCGTAAAGCTTCGCGCTGACAGCGGCGAGATGGTCGACTTCGCCGTGCGCCTGCCCGGCCGTGGTGATGCCGAGTCGCCGGTCTGGCTGCCGATCGATTCCAAGTTCCCGCGCGAGGACTACGAACGCCTGCTCGACGCACAGGAAGCCGGCGATGCGGAGGCGGTGCGCAACAGCGGCAACCAGCTGGAGCGCGCGATCCGCATCCAGGCCAAGTCGATCAGCGAGAAGTACATCGTGCCGCCGCACAGCACCGACTTCGCGGTGATGTTCCTGCCAACCGAGGGCCTGTATGCCGAGGTGATCCGCCGAGCCGGGCTGGTCGATGCCCTGCAGCGCGAGCACCGTGTGGTGATTGCCGGCCCGACCACGGTGACGGCGCTGTTGAACAGCCTGCAGATGGGCTTCCGTACCCTGGCCATCGAGCAGCGCTCCTCGGAAGTGTGGAGTCTGCTGGGTGCGGTCAAGAGCGAGTTCGGCAAGTTCGCCGGCATTCTTGAGCGTGCTGAGAAGCAGATCAACACGGTCGGCAAGAGCCTGGGTGACGCCAGCCGCAAGACCCGCACTATCGAGCGCAAGCTGCGTGGCGTGGAGTCACTGTCCAGCGACGCCTCGCAGGCAATGCTGAGTACAGATGACGACGCCGACGAAGTAGAAGACGAAAGCCCGACAGCGTAGTGCCGAGCCATGCTCGGCAGGGGCCTTCCCGGTAACGCCCCAGTCGAGCATGGCTCGGCTCTACCGCTTCTGCTCCCTCCCTTTCGCATAGCGAAGGGGAGGGCTGGGGAGGGGTACGCTCTTCGCTGGCTGATGCAGCGCTGGCTTCGCAGCTTACGCAGCTCCTACAGAATGCCGGCAACACCCATGTAGTGCCGAGCCATGCTCGGCAAAGGATTTACGGGTAAGGCCTCAAAAGCTGCCCTTACCCCAACCCCCGCTCCGCGCCCCGGCCCTTGCGCTGGCGCTGGCGCAAGGGCGTTCGATGGGCAGCGAACCGGTGGTTCGCAAGCTGCCCCTCTCACCCCGTGAACGGGAGAGGGGCTGAAGCGGTAGTGCCGAGCATGGCTCGGCACTACAGTGTTGCAGCACTGCGGTCGTGTCAGTGCCACCTGCGCCGTTTATGCTTGCGTGCTCTCCAATCCCACACAGCAGGCAACCGCATGACCGCTTCCGTATACGACACCGCGCTGACCACCATCGATGGTGCACCGACTTCGCTGGCCGACTACCGCGGCAAGGTGTTGCTGCTGGTCAACACCGCCTCCAAGTGCGGTCTCACCCCGCAGTACGAAGGCCTGGAAAAGCTCTACCGCGAAAAGAAGGACGCCGGCCTTGAAGTGCTGGGTTTCCCGGCCAACAACTTCAACGGCCAGGAGCCGGGCAGCGAGGACGAGATCAAGCAGTTCTGCGCGCTCACCTATGACGTCAGCTTCCCGATGTTCTCCAAGATCAGCGTCGCAGGTGCCGACATCCACCCGCTGTACCAGCAGCTGACCGCTGCCCAGCCGGCGGCCATCGGCGAAGGCCCGCTGCGCGAGAAGCTGGCTGGCTTCGGCATCGAGACCAACCCGGCCCCGGCCGTGCTGTGGAACTTCGAGAAGTTCCTGATCGGCAAGGACGGCACCGTCGTTGCCCGCTTCGCACCGGACACCACTGCCGATGACGAAGGCCTGCGCAAGGCCATCGATGCAGCGCTGGCTGCGTAAACCCCCGGTTGTTGTAGGAGCGGCGTAAGCCGCGAAGCTGGAATTGCTTGGCAGCCGGTTCCAACTGCGATCTGCTGATCCATCAGCTTCGCGGTTGACACCGCTCCCACAAAAGAAAAAAGCGGAAAGCAAAAAAGCCCGGGTTTCCCCGGGCTTTTTGTTTTCCAGCAGCATCCAGAATCAGTCGCCCCAATTCGGCATCGGCATCGCGTCGACCGGAATCGGGCTCTGGTCGTCATCGTCGCGCTTGCCGCCGTGACGCAGATCCTTTTCGATCTGGTAGTTGCGGCGTTGCAGCCAGGCATCGCGGGTCAATGCGTATTCGTCCACCGCGGTGTCACGCAGCGAATCGACCGCCATCAACTGCGCACGCATGTCCACCAGCTGCAGGCCCTGCAGGCCGATGCGGACCTTGTCCATCTCGATCTGGCGCATCGGCGACAGCGGAATGTCACCGGCCAGGCCGAACACATCACGCACGGTACGCGGACCGAAGAACGGCAGTTCCACGTAACGCGAACGACGCCAGCCCCAGGCACCCAGGGTCTGACCGAAGTCTTCGCTGCGCTTGGGCACCATCGCCTTGCTGGCCGGATCGAACAGGCCACCAATACCGAAGGTGGAGTTCATCAGGAAACGGCCCAGCGTGTCCCAGGCATCATCGGCATGGCCCTGCAGCAGCTGGTTGACCATGGTCAGCGGCGAACGCAGGTTGCTGAAGAAGTTGCTGACGCCAGTGCGGGCGAACTGCGGCACGACATTGGTATACGCGGTCGCCAACGGGCGCGCGACGCCACGGTCGACGGCATTGTTGAAGCGATGCACGCCGCGGTTGTACTTCTCCCACGGATCGTAGGTCATGGCGGTGGTGCTGGTGCCGTCTGCGTTTTCACTGCCCGGTGCGGGGCCGCCGTAGAGCGCTGCGAAATCATCTTCGGCGCCGGTCGGCACGGTGCCATCGCTGGCGACTGCGTCACTCTGTGCAGCACCGCTTGCGGTGGTGCCAGCGTTGTCCTGCGCCGCTGCGGCTGGAGCAACGTCAGTGTTGTCGACAACCTGCTCGCTGGCCTGCGGCGCAACCAGCGTGGATGCTGGTGCCGCATCGCGCGTCGGCTTGCCGGCACAGGCAGCCAGCAGCGCAACGGTGATCAGGAGAAGGAGGGTACGGAGAAGTTTCATGTCAGCTTCCTGCCGAGGAGGCGTTGAAATCGAGGGACGGTGACAGCCGGTAGGCCGCGCACAATTCGTCCAGACCAGCCGGGCTGCCGCTGACGTTGCCGCCACCTTGCGCCCGCAAACGTGCAGCCAGTTCACCCAACAGCGCCAAGCCGGCGCTGTCGATGCCTTCAACTGCGGCCAGGTCGAGCCGACGCACGGGCGCAAGCGCGCGCGTCAGCTGCGGCCACAACGCGACCGCAGCCGCGCGGTCGATCACGCCTGCCAGCAGCAGGGTGTCGCCGTCGCAGCGGAACGTGGCGTTACTTGCCACGGGGAGCCGGACCTGCGTTGGCCTGCATGCTGCCGCTGCGCAGTTCGGTGGCAACCTGCTTGATCGACTTCTGCCGCAGCGGGGCGTCGAACTGGTTCTTGAAGGTCTGCACGTAGGAGATGCCTTCGATCATCACGTCGAAGATCTTCCACTGGCCGTCGACATTGCGCATCAGGTACTCGACCGGGGTCGGCTCGCTGCCTGCGCGCACCAGCTCGGTGGAGACCTTGACGCCGCGGTTGCCCGGCAGCGGCTGCTCGCTCTTGTAGCGGAAGCTGGGCCGGCCCTGGATATCGAGCAGGGCCGAGCCGTAACGCGACATCAGGTTGTCGGCCATGGCATCGGCGAACAGCTTGACGTCGGCATCGGCAGCACCACGGCCATGCACGCCCAGCACCAGGCGGGCCGCGTAGTCGCGGTCGAAGGCGCGGCTCAGCTCGCCATCGATGTAGCTGCGCAGCGTTGCCGGGTTGGCGCGGAATTCAGCGCGACGGGTCTGCAGCGAATTGATGATGCGGGTGCTGGAATCCAATACGGTGCGGGCGGCGGCCGAAGGCTGCGCGGCGGTGGCGGCCGGGCGCGCCTGTGCCAGCGTGACCGACGGAGCGGCGGCCAACAGGGCAGAGGCGAGCACGACGGTAAGCAGTTTCACTTTCATGGTTGCGGTTCCGTTGCGGGCGCGTCTGCGCCGGGGGTTTCGTTTGCAGCAGCGCCGGCATTGCCGCCACCGCTGAACATGTATTTGCCAACCAGCTGCAGCAGGTCTACCGCCGGCTGGGTGAAGACGATTTCATCACCGGACTTCAACACGTCCGGATCACCACCGGGCTGCAGGCCGATGTAGCTTTCGCCCAGCAGACCGCTGGTGAAGATGCCGGCGGAGGTATCGGCGGGCAGGTCCTTGAACTTGCTGTCCAGCGACAGGGTGACGATGGAATCGTATTTAATCGGGTCGAGCTGAATGTCAGCTACTTGGCCGATGGTCACGCCACCGACCTTCACTGGCGCCTGCTTGCGCAGCTGGCCGATCTGGCTGAAGCGTGCCTTCAGTTCGTAGCCACCGCCGCCGGTGCCGAAGCGCTGGTTGGTCGAGGCAACGGCCAGTACCAGCAGCGAGGCCAAGGCCAGCAGCAGGAAGGCGCCAACGGAAAATTCGAGTCTGGGTCCACGGATGGCCATGTTGTGTCTCACTCCTGATCCATCTGGTGCTTCGCGAAGCGAAGCGGGTTGTTCGTTGGTTCCGCGCACTAGCGCAGGCTTTGGGGGTTACTTATTGGAAAAGCAGTGCCGACAGCACGAAGTTGAACATCAGCACCAGCAACGAGGCGTTCACCACCGCGCGGGTGGTGGCTACCGAGGTGCCCTCGATGGTCGGCTCGGCATGGAAGCCGACATAGGCCGCCACCAGTGCCGCGGTGCCGCCGAAGATCGCCGACTTGAGCAGGGCCACGGCAAAGTCGTCCCAGAAGTCGACGCTGCCGCGCAGCCCCGACCAGAACGTGCCGTTGTCCTGGCCCAGCACATGCACGGCCTCGAAGTAACCACCGGCAATGGCCAGCGAGCAGAAGATGCCGGTCAGCAGCGGCACGGTCAGAACCGCCGCCCAGAAGCGCGGCGCAACCGCCTTGGCGATCGGGTCGATGGCCATCAGCTCCAGCGCCTTGATCTGGTCGGTGGCCCGCATCAGGCCGAGTTCGGCGGCGATCGAACTGCCGGCGCGGCCGATGAACAGCAGCGCGGTCAGCACCGGTGCCAGTTCGCGGTACAACGACAGGCCGAGCAGGGTGGACAGCGCATCGGAGGCACCGAACGTGGTCAGCGTGCGGTAGCCCTGCAGGGTCAGCACCAGGCCGACGAAGGCACCGCCAACGGCGATGATCGGCAGCGAACGCGCGCCGATCTTGTAGATCTCGCGGGTCAGCTCGGCCAGGAAGTCACGGGTCGGCAACGAGCCGCGCAGCACCGTCAGCGAGAACAGCCCGGCGCGGCCCAGCGAGCGGATGGAGGAGGTGAAGGGCATCAGCTAGCGTCCCTTGAAGTACTGAAGGTGCTGGACGACAAGCCCTTCTCCCGCAAGCGGGAGAACGAAGGGCCTGCCCCCGCGAAGGCGGGGGTGCCCGAAGGGCGGATGAGGGGAGCTTTTGCTCCACGTGCTTCAAAAGCGCCCTCACCCCAGCCCTCTCCCGCTGTGCGGGAGAGGGGGCAGGTATCAGAAATCGCGTGCACGGTTGTCATCACGCGTTCTCCAACCCGTAATTGCGTGTCGGTGCGTCAAACGGGATCGGGCCGTCCGGCTGCCCGTGCAGGAACTGCCGCACCAGCGGGTCGGTGCTGGCCTGCAGTTCGTCCGGCGTGCCGGAGAACACGATGCCGCCATTGGCGATCACCACCGCCTGATCACTGATCGGCAGGGTCTCGTGGACATGGTGGCTGACGATGATGCTGGTCAGGCCCAGGCTGTCGTTCAAACGCTGGATCAGGCTCATGATCACGCCCGAGGCGATCGGGTCCAGCCCGGTCAGCGGCTCGTCGTAGATCATCAACGGCGGGTCCAGCGCCAATGCGCGCGCCAGCGCCACACGCCGCGCCATGCCGCCGGACAGCTCGCGCGGCCAGGCGTCGGCAGCGGCCAGCAGGCCGACCGCATGCAGCTTCATCTGTACCAGGCGGCGCAGCACCGGCTCGGGCAGTTTGGTGTGTGCACGCAGCGGCAGCGCAACGTTGTCGGCCACGCTCAGGTCGGTCAGCAGACCATTGCCCTGCAGCAGCACGCCGACGTTCTTGCGCATCTCCAGCAGGTCACGGTTGCCGTGCGGGATATCCCGACCAAACAGCTGCACCGTGCCGGATACCGGCCGCAATTCACCGGTCAGCGCCGCCAGCATCGTCGACTTGCCACTGCCCGAAGGACCAAGCACGGCGGTGATGCTGCCTTGCGGTACCTGCAGCGAAACGTCGCGCAGAATGGTGCGTCCGCCGCGATCGATTCGCACGTTGGACAACTGCACCAAGGGAGTCCGGGCTGAGGGCATGACGGCCTTTAACGGAAAACCAACGTTCTAGGATTGCCAGCAGCGCCTGAACATAAGCGTACTGGACCGTGCAGTATTGTCGCACCCCGCGCGGCTCCGGGGATGCACGGAAGCTCAGTATTGGTGGCAACACACTGTCTCCCCCGTGGCCGAATCGGTGTCCGGGGATCTGTGCACAGCCTGTGACGGGTGCTGATGCCCTGGCGGCATCGGCGATATCCCACGGCTGCCTCTGTAAACAACGATTAGCCGCCGGGCTGGACGCCTACGCCATTTCCAGACGTATCCGATTCCTGATCAGGAAGAGGCCGCCTAAGGTCGGGACCGACTGCATTCAATGCATCGGCCACGGAGGGGCCGAGCACGATGGCAAGGACGCTGATCGTAGTAGGCGACGCCCTGCAAGCCGGTGGTTCGGTACTGACCGGCTCACCGCAGACCGATATCGAAGGCCGGGCGGTGGCGCGAATCGGTGATCGCGTCATCTGCGCCCGCCATGGACCGGGCTCCATTCTCACCGGCGATGCAACGCTGGTCATCGATGGCCAGCCGGTCGCGCGGCATGGCGACAAAGCCAGTTGTGGCTGCGCGTTGTTGGCGGGCAAGCAGCAGTTGGCGCATGTGAGTGCGGGTGGTGCGCGGCTTGCTGCTGCGGCGGCGAAAACTGTCGATCTGATCCAAGTGCCATCAGTGAAGCCAACTACTTCCTCTTTGACCAACACTCGAACGCCGCCGGACCAGCCAGAGCAATGTTGGCTCAATGATCATAGTTGCCAGGTTTTGGAGTATCCGGACAACCGCTATTTTGAGTCCTACGCTTCTGATGGTGTGCTTCTCGAATACGACTTGATTTCCAGCTTTCGCATAGATGTCCCGTTGAAGTCTGGCGGCGATATCGAGGTGACCGCAAAAATCAGAATCGTCAAGCGCGGGGTTGTGTCCAATGCAGATATCGACGTAGCTAAGGAACGTATGCAGCTTGGTATCAACCAGGTTCTCAACGGGCAGTTCAACCTGAAGCTTACGGATCCACTATGTGGGAGTCGAAATTTTCCAATTCGGTACTCGCTTGAATTTGTGTCTTCAGGAGAGGACTACGTGCTGTACTTGCACGACGTATATCCGCGCGAGGAGGTCAAAGGGAAAGGGATTTTCGTCAACATAAACACCGATGAGTGGGTGTATGCGCATGAATTCGGACACTGCCTTGGGCTACCAGATGAATACATGGATCCGGATCAGCCAGCGCCCAATATGATCAGCTACTTCCTGCCTGACGGAACCCTCAGTCCAAATGTACTTGTGACGCGCTCTTCCAGCTTGCCGCCTGAGCCATCTAGCACCTTTCTGTTCAATGAGTACCTTCGGGGCGTGCAACCCCGGCACGCATGGAACATCGGTCTTGAAGTTCAGGAGCTTCTAACAAAAGAAATTGGGAGGCAGTTCGCGTGCGAAATTTCTTGCTGTTCGTCATCTTTATGAGCATTTCCAACTCAGGATCGGCAAGCAACGCGGAGGATAAATATATGATTGAACTGCGTGCCCGCTGTATAGAGGGGAATCCGTGCTACTTCACCGGTGAAATGTTCGCGCTGGAACTCGAGTTGTTCAATGCGGGATCAGAGCCTGTCGCGCTCCCAATTGAGTACCTTCGTCGCCGTGGTCCGCGCGTGACGCTTGTCGATAATCATTCTGGAAAAGAGGAAAGGTTGGGTATGGGACCACCAAAGGCCCACCTGATCGACAAGCTACAAACGGTTGCTCCTGGGGAAATGATCCGGATCCCATGGTGGATACCTGATTCCCATATCGTGACTTTCGCATTGCGGCCTATCGATATAACGGCAAAATTTACTTTTCATCTGACGCCGCGAAAATCCTTTGAAGACTCCACATTTGTTAGCTCGCAGCTGCATATTGTCGACGCAAGATGGATCAATGAATAAGTTGAAGATAACGACGGCCATTCAACTGCCAGTAGAACATTGTGAGAGAAGCATCAGCAATGCAGCATGAGGGGCCGTTCTCGGAAGTTGCAACCATGCATGGTCGCGCTATTAAGGTAGCAGGGGCGCTTGCGATCAAGACTGCATTGCTTTTCGCTCGCCACTTCCTGCGGGGCGTCGTTGCGATAATCGCGACGGTGCCGTCGATTGCGATGTGTACAGAAGCTGCCCCAACGCTCGAACTGCGTGCGCGTTGCTTGACCGGTGATCCCTGTCGCTTCACCGGCGAGACAATCGCGGTGGAGTTGCTGCTTGTGAACACAGGTGAAGAGAACGCGGTCCTACCTGTGGAGTACCTTCGCAAACGGGGGCCGAAGATCATTCTTGTCGACAACCAATCAAACAAGGAAACTCGCTTGTGTATGGGGCCGCCCAACCCTCGCTTACGCGATAAGTTTGAAATGTTGGCGCCTGGGCAAACTATCCGCATTCCTTGGTCTATTTCCAGTCACGATCTATCCAGAGCGACGTTGCGATCATCAAGTATCACTGCGATTTTCCGGTTCTATCTTGAGCCGAGTGACGTGTTTCCAGGTGCGAGGACTGTATACACAGCGCTGCTTATAGAGCGCGATGGGGGCGCAGCTGTTTCTCGCGAATGAGGCGTTATCACGCTCCGGCTCGGTAGTTGTCGGTTGAAGTGGAGCCCCATGCGACACCTTGCCATCGGACGTAGCTAGGCCAAATGTTGCCTTCCAGCCCCTGACTCACCCAACCACCTCCCAGATTACTCGTCGAAACCATCCCACTGCGGCAAGATGTGGCGATGAGCAATGCCCCCGATTTCCGCCTGTACCACTCCAATGCCCTGGACGTGTTGGCCCAGCTGTTGGCCCATGCGCTGCGCGAGCCGGCGCCCGGCCAGCCCTTGCTGGCTGCCGACATCGTCCTGATTCCGCAGGTGGCGATGCGCCGCTGGCTGCAGTCGACCCTGGCCGCCGAGTACGGTGTGTCCGCCAACCTGGAGTTCCTGACCCCGGGCGAGTTCGTCGCCAAGGCGTTGAAGGCCAATGTGCCGGGCGAGCGCGATGATCTTGGTGCTACGGGCCTGCACTGGCGCTTGTACGGGGCGTTGACCGACAGCAGCTTGATGCAGAAACCGGCGATGGCCGGCTTGCGTGCCTACCTTGACCGCAACGATCCACTGCGACCGTGGGCGCTGGCGGCCGAGCTGGGCGGGGTGTTCGAGAAGTACCAGGCCTGGCGTCGCGACTGGCTGCTGCGCTGGGAGGACGGTGCCGAGCCGGACGACCCGCAGGCCATCCTGTGGCGGCATATTGCTGGTGGCCAGAATTACCGCGCACGCCGAATCAACGACTACCTGGCCCGCTTCGAAGGCGCGCACCAACCGCTGCCGCAAGGGCTGCCGCAGCGCCTGTTCGCTTTCGCCACGCTCAATGTCTCGCCGGACGTGCTGCGGGTGATCGCCACCCAGGCGCGGGTCGGCACGCTGCACTTCTATATGCCGACCCCGACCCGTTCCTATTGGGGCGATCTGCAGACGCTGAAGGAAAAGCTGCGCAGCGGACTGGCCGAGCCATTCGGCACCGAAGCCGGTGAAAACCCCTTGTTGCAGGCCTGGGGTGAGGCCGGCCGCGACTTCATGGCGGTGCTGGGCGACTACGAAGTGGTCCACCCCAGCGGCGAAATCGCCGCCTATGTGGACCCGGAAAGTATTCCAGTCCCCGGGCTTGATGATGGCGGGCTCGGCGACAGCCTGCTGCACCGCCTGCAGGCCGACCTGTTCCACCGCCGCGCGCTGCCCTCGCCACCGTTGCGCGAAGCGCTGCGGGTGGACGACCCCAGCATCCAGATCCACGCCTGTCACACCCGCCTGCGCGAGATGCAGGTGCTGCATGAGCAGCTGCGCGCGCTGCTGGAAGACCCGCGCTTCGATCCGCCACTGCAGCCGCGCGAGATCGCAGTGCTGGCGCCGGATATCGATCCCTACGTGCCCTACCTGGAATCGGTGTTCGGCGGCCGTGGCGGCAACGATGCGCATATTCCGTGGGCACTGGCCGATGCCAGTCCGCTGCAGGGTGAGCCGCTGGCCGAGGTGTTCGTGCAGCTGCTGGGCCTGCCGGTATCGCGCTTCGGCCTCAATGAAGTCCTCGACCTGCTGTCCAGCGCACCGCTGGCGTCCGCCTCTGGTCTGGACGCAGCTGCATTCGAACTCCTGCACGGCTGGCTGCAGGCCGCGGGCGTGCGCTGGGGCCTGGATGCAGGCCATCGCAAGCAGCATCAGGCTCCTGCCGACGATGCCTACACCTGGCAGTTCGCACTGGACCGGCTGCTGCTTGGTCACGCCAGCGGCAGCGATGAGGACATAGGCGGTGTTGCGCCGTGGCCGGAGCTGGAAGGCGGCGGTCTGGCTGCACTCGATGCGCTGATCCGCCTGCTGCGTGTTCTCGCCCGCCACCAGAAAACCCTGGCCGAAGCACTGACTCCCAACCAATGGCGCGAACGCCTGCTCGGCTTGTTGCTGGCGCTGTTGCCGGAAACGCCGACCGAGCCTTCCGCTGTGCGCGCGCTGGACCGTCTGCGCAAACTGGTCAACGAATTCGCCGAAGAGGCCAAAACCGCCGGCTTCGAAGCGCCGGTACCGGCCGAAGTCGTGCGCGCACATTTCGCCTCGGTGCTGTCCGAGGCCGATACCCGCGCGCCGCTGCTGACCGGCGGTATCAGCTTCGGGCGCATGGTGCCGATGCGCCTGCTGCCGTTCCGGGTGATCTGCGTGCTGGGTTTGAACGACGGCGATTTCCCGCGCCGCGACCCGGCTGCCGGCCTGAGCCGACTCACTGCGGAGCTGGGCACCGAGCGGCGCCGTTACGGCGACCGCTCACTGCGCGAGGACGACCGCTTCCTGTTCCTGCAGCTGTTCGCCTCGGCCCAGGACGTGTTTTACCTGAGCTACCTCGGCGCAGATGCCCGCGATGGCAGCGTGCGCGAACCCTCGGTGCTGGTCAGCGAACTGGTCAACGCTGCGTCGGCGTATCACTTGGACAGCGCTGCGGCGCGCAAGCAGCTGGTGGTGCGGCATCCGTTGCAGCCCTTCGCACCGGCGGCGTTTGGAGGTGATGGCGAGCCGCGCCGTTTCAGCTACCGGCGCCAGTGGCACCCGGCGGCCAGCGCGGTCGGCGGCAGCCGGCAACGGCTTGCGCCGTGGTTCGACGGCCCGCTGAATGCGCCGCTGCCCACCGCACTCAATGACGACAGCCTGTCGCTGGACGCATTGCGGCGTTTCATCAGTGACCCGGCTGGGCAGTTCCTGAATCAGCGACTTGGCCTACGCCTGGCCGGTGACATCGACGACAGCGAAGACATCGAGCCGCTGCTGCTGCCCAGCGGTGGCCGCTTGCATTCGTCCTTGCAGCAACATGTGCTGAGCGCCTTGCTGGAAGGTCGCGAAGCTGGCCTGTACCAACGCCTGCGTGCCCGCGCGTTGTTGCCATCCGGTGCGCTTGGGCGGCAGCAGTTCGAACGCATGTTGAGCCGCATCCGGCCCTGCGCGGAAACGTTTTCGCAGTGGTACGACGGCCAGCCGCTGGGCTCGCAACGTTACGAAGTTCAGCTCGATGGCCTGCGCCTGCATGGGCGTGTCGATCAAATTCATCCACAGGGTCTGATTCGCCTGCAGGCGGGTGCGCCGGGGGTGGCCTATGTGCTGCGCGGTGGACTGGATTGGCTGCTGGCCAACGCTGCTGGTGCACAGTCAGCGATGCTGCAGTTCCATGACAACGGGCAGGCTGGATACGGTCCACATCGCCTTCCAGAGCTGTCATCAGAGGCTGCGCAGACAGCCTTGAAAGCCTTGCTGCGCCTGCGTTCCGAAGGAATGCAGGCACCGCTGCTGTTCGCCCCATACACCGGTTGGGAGATCTACAACGCCGACGATGACAAACGTGAAAACGCCGCGCATGCGCGCTGGTTCGGCAGCGAACACAGCTGGGGCGAGCGCAACGGCGAAGCCCTGCAATTGGCCTTGCGCGGCGCCGATCCGTTCGTTTCGCCAAGCACTACTCACAGATTTATCCACAACGCCTTGTTGATATTTACCGCGCTGCGCGAGGGCCGCGTTTTGCCCGATTTCGACGCTGAAACCGATGTCATGAACGGAGCCGGCGCATGAGCACCGAAGCGCTGCAGCAGGATCCGTATCTGCACCTGCCCTTGGATGGCCTGCGCCTGATCGAAGCCAGCGCTGGCACCGGCAAGACCTTCACCCTGGCCACGCTGTTCACCCGGTTGGTGGTGGAGCAGGGCCTGCGCATGGGCCAGATCCTGGCGGTGACTTTCACCGATGCGGCTACCCAGGAACTGCGCAAGCGCATCCGCGAGCGTCTGGAACTGGCTGCGCGCGTGGTGGACAGCACGCCGGACGACAACGACAGCCCCGAAACCACACTGACCCGCGCCATCCTGCAACGCCACCTGCAGCAGGGCAGCGAGAGTGCCGCACAACTGGGCCGGCGCCTGCGCATTGCCGCCGAAGAAACCGACCTGGCCTCGATCTTCACCATCCACGGCTTCTGTACCCGCGTGTTGGGCGAATACGCTCTGGAAAGCGGCCACACCTTTGCCGCGCCCGAGCTGTTGGCCAATACCCGCGAGCTGCATGCTGAGCTGGCTGCCGATCTGTGGCGCCTGCACGCAGGGCAGGGCGAGCATCTGGAGGCGCTGCTCGGCCTGTGGAAAAGTCCAGATGCACTGGCTCGGGATCTGCCGGCACTGGCCGCGGAGCTGCCGCTTTATCCACAGCCACCGCAGACCCTGATCGAAGACACCCGCCCGTTCCGCGACGGTGCTGCACAACGTTTGGCCGCCGGCATCACGGAGCATGGCGACACCTATCTGCAGCAGCTGCGTGGCGCGGTGGAAGGCGGCATCCTCAACAAGTCCAGCTACAAGTCCGACTGGATCGAGCCGCTGTTCCAGCAACTGCTGCAGTGGAGCCGCCGCCCCGATCCTACTGCCGAACTGGATGATCGCCTGGAGCGGCTGACGCTGGACGTGCTCACCGCCAAGACCAACAAGGCCAAGGCCGGCAGCACCCCGCAATCGCCGCTGCAGCCGCTGATCGCCGATTACCTGCAGGCCTTGGCACAGGTGACACAGTGGCAGCGGCAACAGTCGATCGTGCTGCTGCACCAGCTGCGCAGCGAGGTTCGCCAGCGTCTGGCCCAGCTCAAGCAGCTGCGTCGCCAGCAGACCTATGACGACCTGATCGACAACGTCGCCAATGCCTTGCACGGCCCGCATGGCGCGCATCTGGCAGAGCGCCTGCGTGCGCAGTATCGTTTTGCCCTGGTCGACGAGTTCCAGGACACCGACCCGCGCCAGTGGGACATTTTCCGCCGCGTGTTCGCAGCCGATGATGGCGATGCCGCGCTGTTCCTGATCGGCGACCCCAAGCAGGCCATCTACGGCTTCCGTGGCGGCGACGTGCATACCTACCTGCAGGCCAAGGCACTGGCAGAAGCCGCACCCGCACTGGACCGCAACTTCCGCTCACGCCCCGGCGTGCTGCGTGCGATCCAGGCGCTGTACGACAACGCCGGCCCCGAAGCCTTCCTCGACGAGCGCATCCAGTTCGAGCCGGTCTTGCCGGGCAGCAAGCGCAGCGACGCCGACTATCTGTTCGAAGGCAAGCCGGCACCTGCCCTGACCCTGCAGTTGATTGCAGGCGACGCCGACGGCAAGCCGCTGAAGGCCGATGCTTCGCGCGACGCCGCCACCGCCGCCTGCGTGGCAGATATCCACAAGGTACTCAGCGCTGCCCGCGAAGATCGTGCATTGGTCGATGGCAAGCCGGTGCAGCCGGGTGATATCGCCGTGCTGGTGCGCTCGCACAAGGAAGCCTCGCGTGTGCAGCAGGCCCTGGCCGCGCTCGGCATCCCGGCGGTAGCAGCCGGCAAGCAGAGTCTATTCGCCAGCGCCGAGGCGCACGAACTGCGCCTGCTGCTGTTGGCTTTGCTGCAACCGGCTGACGAAGGCCGCCTGCGCGCCGCATTGGCCACCGTGCTGCTCGGCGAAAGCGCAACCGCCATCGCCGCGATGGAACATGAAGGCGAACAACAGCGCCTGCACCAGGAACGCCTGCTGCAATGGCGTGAGCGCTGGCAGCGCGGCGGCGTGCTCGCCCTGCTATCGGACCTGTGCGCCGAACAGGCCGAACGCCTGTTGCTGCTGATCGACGGCGAGCGCCGCCTCACCAACTACCTGCAGTTGGCCGAAGCCCTGCAGGAAGCCAGCAACCGCAGCATCGGCCTGCATGGCCTGCTCGACTGGCTGCAGGCACAGATCGCCCACGCCGACGAAGGCGACGAAGCGCAGCTGCTGCGGCTGGAATCGGATGCCCGCCGCGTGCAGATCATCACCCTGCACAAGAGCAAGGGCCTGGAATACCCGCTGGTCTACCTGCCCTTCGTCGGCATCGCCACCAATGCGCCGGACAGCAGCAACCATCGCACTGTGCATGACGGCGAACAGCGCGTGCTGCATTGGAAGATCGACAAGGAAGATCCCGACTGGAAGGCCGTGGGCCAGCGGGTCAACGCCGATGAGGAGGCCGAAACCGCGCGTCTGCTCTACGTCGGCCTGACCCGCGCCGAGCACGCCTTGTGGATAAGTGGCGGCGCCTTGACTGGCTTGGCCACCTCGCGGCTCGGGCCGATGCTGCAGGGCTTGCCCGAGCATGCCGATATCCAGGTGATCGAAGACGACGGCAGCCCGGTGCCGACGCGCCTGCCACCCGAGCGCGAACAGGCCTTGCCGCCGGTACGCGAGGTGCGCCGCAGCGTGCCGCACGACTGGTGGGTCTACAGCTTCACCCAGCTCGCCCATGCCGACGGCGGCCACGACACTGCAGCTGCTGCCACCGAAGACAGTGGCGGTGCCGCCGACGAACCGGCGCAGGTCGATGTGGATGCCGAACCGGCCAGCGAAGCCGCCACCACGCAGCCGGAAGTATTTGATCCGCGTTTTGCTGGCAGTCGCTTCGGCAACGTGCTGCATGCCGCGTTGGAGAACGTCGACTTCGGCATCTGGTGCGATTGGCAGCCCGGCCAAGCAGCGCCGGAAGGTCAGGCCGAGATCATCGCCAAGGCAATGCGCGCCGATGGCTACATCGACGAAGAGATTGACGACGGCGTGGCCTTGCTGACCGAGTTGATCGGCCAGACCTTGACCGTCACCCTGCCCGAAGGCGGTGCCCTGCATTCGCTGGACGAAGGCGAGCGCCGCGCCGAAATCGAGTTCCATTTCGCCATGCAGCCGACCACGGTGCCGGCATTGCTGCGCGTACTGCATGCACATGGGGTTGTGCGCGGCCGCAACGGCTTCGGCCTGCGCCGCCAGCTGGAAGGACTGATGACCGGCAAGATCGACCTTACCTACGTCCGCGACGGGCGTTGGTACGTGCTCGATTACAAGTCCAATCGCCTGCCGGATTACTCGGTGGCGCAGCTGGACGCGGCCATGCGCCATAGCGAGTACGACCTGCAGGCGCTGATCTATACCGTGGCCCTGCATCGCTGGCTGCGTTTCCGCATTGGTGCCGGTTACGACTATGCGCGGGACTTCGGTGGCATCCGCTATCTGTTCTGTCGCGGGCTGGATGCAACGCGCCCTCAGTCACCCGGCCTGTACGCGCACAACTTCGCGCCGGAGCTGGTACACGCGGTGGACGAATTGTTTGCCGGTGGCCGCGACGGCCACGCGGCCTTGTTGGCACGACTGGGAGGCGAGGCATGAGCCTGCTGGCCGCATTGAACAAAGCCGGTGCGCTGCGCGCGCTGGATCATGCCTTGGCGCAGAGCCTGCAGCGGCTGGATACGGAGACTCCGGACGCGGTGCTGGCTGCTTCGGCCTTGGCATCGCTAGCGGTATCGCAGGGGCATGCGGGCTTTGATCCGACCCAGCCGCAGCGATTGGTGGATGCCGGTGTGGAATGGCCGGCTGCCGAGGAGTGGATTGCGCAGCTTGCGTCGTCCAAATGGATATCCACAGCTGTGGATAACAGCGTGGAGTCGCAGCAGGCGCCCTTGGTGTGGGAGAACGGGCTGCTGTATCTGCGTCGTTACCGTGAGTATGAACGCCGCTTGGCGGCGGGGTTGCAGCGAATCGGGCAGGCACCGGTTGCTGGAGGTGATGTTGCTGGATTGGCAGGTGTGTTCACTCGCCTTTTTCCCGGGCAGGTCGTCGCAGCTCAGTTGGACCTGTTCGGAGCGCCCTCACCCCAACCCTCTCCCGCAAGCGGGAGAGGGGGCAAGAAGCGTGCAGTGCTGCAAGACTCGCAGACCGCCGAGCAGCTGGACCTCTCCCTTCTCCCGCCTGCGGGAGAAGGTGCCCGAAGGGCGGATGAGGGGAAGCTTCTAGACCACCAGGCAAGAGCCGCAGCCACCGCCCTGCGCCACAACCTGCTGCTGGTCACAGGCGGCCCCGGCACTGGCAAGACCACCACCATCACCCGCCTGCTGGTGTTGCTGGCCGCACAAGCGCAGGCCGCAAACCAGCCCGCCCCGCGCGTGGCCTTGGCCGCGCCCACCGGCCGCGCCGCCGAGCGCATGGCCGAAAGCCTGCGCCACGCCCTGCAGAAGCTCTCGGTGGAAGGCATCGACAGCGCCCTGTGCGAGCAACTGCCAAGCACCGGCACCACCTTGCACCGCCTGCTCGGCGTGATCCCGGACTCCCCGCGCTTCCGCCACCACGCCGACAACCCATTGCCTTATGACGTCATCGTGGTCGACGAAGCCTCGATGATCGACCTGCCGCTGATGACCAAGCTGGTCGAAGCCATCGCTCCCGGCACCCGCCTGGTACTGCTAGGCGATCCCGATCAGCTGCCCTCGGTGGAGGCGGGCGACGTGCTCAGCGCGATTCTGCGCGCTGCTGGCGATGGCCAACGCACGACCGCAACGGACGCTGAAGCGCTGCGCCCGTTGCTGGGCGAATTGCCGGCCGATGCGATCGACACCAGACCTGCCGATTTCGCCGGTGCCCGCGTGCAGCTACAGCGCGGCTACCGCCAGAGTGAAGCCCTGCAGCTGGCACCACTGGCCAGCGCCATGCGCGATGGCGACGCAGTGCAGACCCTGCAACTGCTGCGCGACGCCCAACTGACCGGCGTGCACTTCCACGAAGGCGATATCGATCCGCTGCAAGCCTGGCGCGAGCCACTTCAGCAGTACTGGCAGGCGTTGGCCGATGCAGCTACGCCGGCCGACGCGCTGGCCCTGGCCGGCCGCATGCGCCTGCTCACCGCCGTACGCGAAGGGCCGCAGGGCGCGCGCGGGCTCAACGCCCGCATCGAAGACCTGCTGGCCGGAACCCGTGGCCGCGCGCTGGGTCCGGGCTGGTTCCACGGCCGCCTGTTGATCATTGGCGAAAACAGCTACCGCCACCGCCTGTTCAACGGTGATGTAGGCATCTGCCTGCGCGATGGTGATGGCCGCGGTGTCAGTGCCTGGTTCCCCGGCGACGATCCGGCCAATCCGCGCGCCTTCCACCCGGCGGCGCTGCCGCTGCACGAAAGCGCCTTCGCGATGACCGTGCACAAGGCGCAGGGCTCGGAGTTCGACCAGGTCTGGTTGCAGCTGCCGCGCCGCGACAACCGCGTGCTCAGCCGCGAGCTGCTCTATACCGGCATCACCCGCGCTCGCAACGGCCTGCATCTGGCCGGTAGTGCCGAGGTCATCGAAGCTGCGCTGGCCCGCCATGCCAGCCGCTGGTCAGGCCTGGCGCAGCGCTTGTCTCCCTCCCTTTCGCCGTAGGCAAAGGGGGGCGATCAGTCCGCGCAAACAGCCCCCCTCCCCAACCCTCCCCTCGGCTGCGCCAAAGGGAGGGGGCAGAGCGCTTGTCTCCCTCCCTTTCGCCAAAGGCGAAGGGGAGGGTTGGGGAGGGGTGCTTCAAAGCCTTTGCTTTCCGCCACCGACCCGCCTAAAAAGACCCGTCAAACGAACACGCAAGGACGCCCATGAAAACCCTGGCAACCACCGCGCTGCTGCTCCTGGCCCTGACCGGCTGCAACAAGGACGCCCCCGTCACTGCCACGCACGCAGCACCCCCGGCTACTGCTGGCACCAGCGCCGAGGACATCAGCAGTGCCCGCAACTTCCTCAGCCACATCTACGCCGGCTACCACCCCGACGCAGGCTTGGACGCCATCCTGCCCGACGAAGAGGTCTACACACCGGCCCTGATTGCCGCGATGGAGGCCAATAGCGACGCGTACGCCGGCGAAGTCGGCTACCTGGACGGCGATCCGCTCTGCGATTGTCAGGACACCGCGCAGGATCTGCGCCAGCTCAGCTTCGACATCCAGCCACTGGCAGACGGCCAGCTTCGCGCCAGCACCCAGCTCGATGACCCCCAGCACCCTTTCCAGCTGCAATTGACCCTGCAGCGCCAAGGCAGCAGCTGGCGTGTCGCCGATATCGCCAACGCGCGTGCGCCCAGTCTTCTGCAGGCTCTGGAGCGCGATACCCAGACCGTTGCAGGCAGAAAATAAAGTCTGCTTTAGTTTTTGAAGTATTTGACCTTTCCGCATCAATTTATAACGTCTACGTTATATTTCGACATCGAGCGACCCCCAAGGCGATATTTCTAACGCTCGCTTTAGTTTTTTCTTGAGCTGGGCGCTTCTATAGCGCAATCTAAAGCCTGCGTTATATTTTGGAGTGTGAGCCATGCAGGTGCAGATCGATCAGGCGTCAGACATCGGCCAATACGTTCGCGCGGTACGCAAGGCGCAGGGCCTGCGTCAGGATGATCTGGCAGCAATGGCGGGCACCAGCCACGTGGTCCTGGGCAATGTGGAACGGGGCAAGGACACCGTGCAGATCGGCCGGGTATTCGAATTGCTGCGACAGCTGGGCATTCGCGTGCAGCTTGATCTGCCCGTGGACCTGCCGCCGCCGGAGCGCGGTTGATGGCGATGGAGATCGAACCGCGCCAGCTTGATGTGTGGCTGGAACAACAGCGCATCGGTGAGCTGTACGAGCAGGGCAACCTGTGGGTGCTGCACTACGATCCGCTCTGGCGCGACAACGGCTTTGACCTGTCGCCGGCCCTGCCGCGTAATGCGGGTGAGATCCGGGACGGTGGCAGCCAGCGCCCCGTGCAGTGGTTCTTCGACAATCTGCTGCCGGAGGAGGGCGGGCGCCAGTTGGTTGCCGCCGATGCCGGCATCAATGCGGCCGACGCATTCGGCCTGCTGCAGCGTTTTGGCCCGGAGTCGGCTGGCGCATTGACCTTGTTGTCGCCCGGGCAGCAGCTGCCGCCGCCCAAGTTGCGGCCCCTGTCCGATGCCGAGCTCTCGGCACGTATCCAGGCGCTGCCAAGGCAGCCGCTGTCCCACGGCGCGCCAAAGCGCATGTCGCTGGCGGGCGCGCAGCACAAGCTGGCGGTGGTGTTCGACCAGAAGCAGCTGTGGGAACCGATCGGGCAGGCCGCTTCCACCCACATCCTCAAGCCGGACCATGAGCAGGTGGATCACTACCCGCACAGTGTTGTGAACGAGTGGTTCTGCATGCGCCTGGCTGCCGCTTGTGGCCTGCCGGTGCCGGAGGTGCAGGTGCGGCGGGTGCCGGATCCGGTCTATCTGGTGCGTCGCTTCGACCGGGAAGGTGAGGGACTGCAGGTTCGACGCCGCTACGCGCTGGATGGGTGCCAGTTGCTGTCGCTGGACGCGGTGTTCAAATACCAACAAGCCAACAGCGCCACCCTGCGGCAGCTGCTGGATACAACCCGAACACCGGCAGCTACACGTTTGGCGCTGCTGCGCTGGCAGTTGTTCAACTTCCTTATTGGCAATGCCGACGCCCATCTGAAGAATCTCAGCTTCCTGTGGGGCGAGAAGGGCTGGGAGCTGGCGCCGCATTACGACCTGCTCAGCACAGCGGTCTATCGGGCACCGGATTGGGGCATGGAGACGTTGGTATTCCCAATGGGCAATGCCGCGCGTTTTGCGGAGGTAACCAAGGCAGAGGTAGAGGCGTTTGGCTTGAGCATTGGCGTCCCGGTGAAGCTGACGCTGCTGGAGCTGGATCGCTTGGCCAAGAACCTGTGGCGGGAAGCGCAGGTGTTGCTGCAGGCCTATGAGGAGGGCATCACCCACCAGGTAGATCCGGGCGAGGCGCGTTTGTTGCGGCAAATTGTCTATAGCCCCATCACCGACGCGCTTGGCTTGGTATCCAACTAGCTGAAATCGCTCTTGGGTAGAAGTGAGTACTCACTAAATCAAACAAAAACAATGTCTTATGATTTTTATCAGTTGTGCGTACAACGCGATTAAGGGACTCTCCATCCCCACTTCACCCCCGGCTGGTAGCATGTCCACCCCGTAATCCAAGCGCAGTTCTGTAATGGCCGATCCCAAGAACCCGTCCGTCACCCAAGCCCAGGCTGAAGACGCCGTGCGCACCCTGCTGCGCTGGGCCGGTGAAGATCCCTCCCGCGAAGGCCTGCTCGACACCCCGCGCCGGGTGGCCGAGGCCTATGGCGACTGGTTCAAGGGCTATAACGACGACCCGCGCGAGTATCTGGCCCGTACCTTCGAGGAAGTGGCCGGCTACGACGAAATGATCGTGCTGCGCGACATCGAGTACGAAAGCCACTGCGAGCACCACATGGCGCCGATCATTGGTCGTGTGCATGTCGGCTACATCCCCAATGGCCGCGTGGTCGGCATCTCCAAGCTGGCACGCGTGGTCGAGGCCTATGCACGCCGCTTCCAGGTGCAGGAAAAGATGACCGCGCAGATCGCCGACGTCATCCAGGACGTGCTGCAGCCGATGGGCGTGGGCATCGTGGTGGAAGGCGCACACGAGTGCATGACCACCCGCGGCATCCACAAGCGTGGCGTCAGCATGGTCACCTCGCGCATGCGCGGCACCTTCCATGACGACGCACGTACCCGTGCCGAGTTCCTGCGTTTCATCGAAGTCGGCCACGCCCGACGCTGAGCCCAGGGATCGCACGCGCTCGATGAAGTACCGCCAACGTATCGCCGGCTACCAGCGTCTGCGCGAGCAGCCGCTATGGAAACTGCTGGCCTCCGACCGCGCGCCGGTGTTGGTGGGCCTGTTGCAGGGCCTGCTGCTGGAAGCGGACCGCCGCATTCCCGGCTCCATCCTCGCCGAGCGCCTGCAGCAGCAGCTGGACACGCTCAATGGCGAGGAGCTCGAGGTCGAGCTGCCGCGCACCGCGCCGGCTTACATCGCCTACTGGCTGGCCCAGGGCTGGCTGGTACGGCGCCTGCCTGAAGGCGCGAGCGAGGAGGAATACGAGCTGTCGCGGCACGCCGTGCAGGCGATCCGCTTCATCGCCGGCATCGAGCACAACGCCAGCCTGGCCACCGAAAGCCGGCTGGCCATGGTGATGCAGCAGATCTCGCAGCTGGCGCAGCAGACCGAGGCCAATCCGGAAGCACGCTTGGCCGCGTTGAAGGCCGAGCGCGACCGCATCGATGCCGAAATCGCGCAGGTGTCCACCGGCAAGGTCAGCGCGCTGGATGGCAAGCGCGCGCTGGAACGCACCCGCGACGTGATCCGCCTGGCCGATGATCTGGCCGAAGACTTCCGCCGCGTGCGCGATGACTTCGAGCAGCTCAACCGCCGTTTCCGCGAACGCATCATCGACGACGAAGGCGCGCGCGGCGACGTGCTCGACCGCCTGTTCAACGGCGTCGATGTGATCGGCGAGTCCGATGCCGGACGCAGCTTCCAGGCCTTCTGGGACCTGCTCAATGACCCGCGCCGCAGCGGCGAACTCGACGCCGCGCTGGACACCGTGCTCAACCGTGGCTTCACCCGCAAGCTGGACCGCAACGAGCGCAACTTCCTGCGCAACTTCACCAGCACCTTGCTGGAACGCGGCGGCCAGGTGCACGAGGTGATGCAGCATTTTGCCCGCAGCCTGCGTGGCTTCGTGCAGAGCCGTGGCTACCTGGAACAGCGCCGGCTAAACCAACTGCTCAAGCAGGCGCAGGGCCAGGCCCTGCAGCTGCGCGATGAAGTTCGGCCGACCGCGCCCACCGGCTTCGTGCTGCCACTGTCGTCGGCGCGCATCCGTTCGATCGGCCAGTGGCGCCTGCACGACCCGCGCACGCATCAGGTCGACACCTCCATCTATTACGCCGAAGCCGCCGAGATCACCCTCGACAGCGTCGGTGATCTGGTCGCGCAGTCGGAAATCGATGTGCGCACGCTGAAAGACAATCTCTTCATGCTGCTGGGTTCGCGCCCGCGTTTGAGCATCTCGCAGGTATTGCGCGAGCGGCCGGCGCGGCAGGGCCTGGGCAGCGTGATCGGCTATCTCTCCATCGGCACCCGCCATGGCAAGGTGATGACCGACCAACTTGAAACCGTGGAATGGACCGGCGGTGACGGCGTGGTGCGACGCGCCCGCGTGCCGCTGATCTGGTTCCTCAAGGAAAGACGCGATGAACTGGTCTGAGACCGAAACTGAAATGGAAGCAGCCCCGGCGCCGGCCGCCCCGGTGCTGACCGGTGGCGCCTTGTTCGTCGGCGACAGCGGCCGCCTGCCGGTCGATGCACGCCGCGCGCTGTGCCTGCTGCTGGCCGGCCCCAGCGTCGATGCCCAGCGCCAGCCGGCGCAATGGGCGGCACTGTTGCGCAACGAAGACGAAGTGCGCAGCCTGCTGTGCGAACTGTTCCTGGAACTGGTGCTGGACCGTGACGGCGGCGTGGCCTTCACCCGCCAGTTCGATACCGCCGAACTGGACTCGCCCAACCTGTTGCGCGCCGCGCCGCTGACCTTCATCGAGTCGGTGCTGTTGTTGTTCCTGCGCCAGCAGCTGGCCGAGGCCGATACCCGCGGCGAACGCGCGGTGGTGGCCGAGTTCCAGCTGGTGGAAGCGATGAGCATCTACCAGAAGAATGTCTCCACCGACCAGGCCGGTTACGGCAAGCGCGTGGCCGCCGCCATCGCCAAGCTGCGCGAGAACCAGCTGCTGTCCAAGCTGCGCGGCAGCGAGGACCGCTACGAAGTATCGCCGGCGCTGAAACTGCTGTTCTCGGCCGAGGACGTGCAGGTGCTGGTCGAGGCCTACCGCCAGTTGCGCGATGGCGATGCCGTCACCGACGCGGTTGCCGACGACGAAGAAGCCAGCAGCGACAGCGCCACCGAATGATGCCTGGCACCCACGCCACGCTGACCAGAATGACCACCGCCGCGCAGTGCGTGGCGGCTGAAGGATGAGCCGTATGGAAACCACTTCCCACACCCTGCTTCCCAACGCCGCGTTGTTCAACGACCCGGCCAGCGACGCACGCGCGAACCAGTTCCGCATGCGCCGCCTGCAGGTGCTCAACTGGGGCACGTTCTCCGGCCTGACCGAAGTGCCGATCGCCGAACGTGGCTTCCTGTTCGTCGGCCGCTCCGGCTCGGGCAAGTCGACCCTGCTCGATGGCATGAGTGCACTGCTGACGCCACCGAGCATCGTCGACTTCAACGCCGCTGCGCGCGAAGCAGAACGCTCCGGCCGCGACCGCTCGCTGGTGTCGTATGTGCGTGGCGCCTGGGCCGACCAGCAGGACAGCGAGTCCGGCGAGATCGCCACCCAGTACCTGCGCAAGGGCGCCACCTGGAGCGCGCTGGCACTGGAATACCTCAACGCCCGCGGTGATGCGGTATCGATCGTGCGCCTGTTCTGGATCGCCGGTTCCGGTACCTCGGCCAATGACGTGCGCAAGCACTACATGGTGATCCCGCGCCGCTTCGACCTGGCCAAGGAGATGGAAGGCTTCGACCTGGACCTGCGCAAGCTGCGCGGTCGCCTTGGCGAAGACGTTGGCCACTTCGACAGCTTCACCGGCTATGCCGAGCGCTTCCGCCACTTGCTGGGCATCGGCAATGACATGGCGCTGCGCCTGCTGCACAAGACCCAGTCGGCCAAGAACCTTGGTGACCTCAATGGCTTCCTGCGTGGCTTCATGCTGGAAGAGCCGCGCACCTTCGAAGCGGCCGACCGCCTGGTCGAAGACTTCGCCGAGCTCGATGGTGCCCACCACGCGGTGGTCACCGCACGCCGCCAGGTCGAAACGCTGACCCCGGCGCGTGATTTCCACCAGGACCTGATGACGCTGCGCAAGGGCGTGGCGACGCTGCGTGACCTGCAGATCGGCATCGATGGCTTCCGCGAGGAAAAGCGCCTTGAGCTGGTCAACGAGCGCCTGAAAGAAGTGGAGATGCTCGACCGCGGCCTGATGGGCGAGGAAGGGCAGCGCCGGCAGTCGCTGGACAACCACGAACTGAAGCTGGTTGAACTTGAACGCCAGCAGCGCGAGCAGGGCGGCGAGCGCATCGACGAACTCGAGCGCGAGCGCATCCGCATCGAGCGCGAAGTCGAAGAGCGCAGCCGTCGCCGCAAGCAGCTGGAAGGCGCTTGCCGCCAGCTCGGCATGGCGCTGGCCGATACCGCCAGCGGCTTCTCCGAGCAGGTGGAGCAGGCGCGTGCCTTGATCGACGGCACCAAGTCCGGCGCCGGCACCGTGGACGATGCCATTGCCGAGCGCATGGCCGAGCGTCGCGATGATGAAAAGCGTTTCGCCGCTCTGCGGGTGGAACTGGAATCGCTGAAGGCCGCGCCGAGTTCGATCCCGGCACCGCTGCAGCAGCTGCGCGCGCGCCTGTGCGACGACACCGGCCTGTCCGAGTCCGCATTGCCGTTCGTCGGTGAATTGATCCAGGTGCGCGAGGACCAGATCGGCTGGCGCGGCGCGATCGAACGCGTGCTGCATGGCTTCGCGCAATCGCTGCTGGTCGACGAGAAGAATCACCAGCAGGTCGCCGAGTGGGCCAACCGCACCCACCTGGGCACCAAGCTGGTGTATTTCCGCATCCGTGACAACGAGCTGCTGCATTCGCGTGAGCCGGAGAAGCGTTCGCTGATCCACAAGCTGCAGTTGCGTGACCACCCCTACGGCGACTGGGTCTACAACGAGCTGCAGCGTCGTTTCGATTACACCTGCGTGGAAAACGCCGGCCAGCTACGTAACGAAGACCGCGCGATCACCCGCGAAGGCCAGATCAAGCACCCTGGCGACCGCTACGAAAAGGACGACCGCCACGCGGTCAATGATCGCAAGCGCTGGATGCTGGGCCACGATAATCGCGACAAGCGTCGCGTGTTCGAACGCGAAGGCCAGGAGCTGGCGCAGCGCATCGCGCGCAGCGAGGCCGACGTGGCGATGCTGCGCAAACAGCGCGAAAGCGGCCACGAGAAGCAGCTCGCCGCGCACTCGCTGATCGAGCGTGAGTGGGACGAGATCGATGTGGGCCCGCGCCTGCAGCGCCTGACCGATATCGATGAGCAGTTGCTCGACCTGCGCGAAGGCGACAGCGCCTTGGCCCGCATCGGCCAGCAGATTGAACTGACCCGCGGCCTGCGCGATCAGGGCAAGCGCACCTATGAAGATGTGCGGCTGGAACGCGCGCAGTTCTCACGTGAGCGCGTGCGCCTGGAACAGCAGCGCGACAATGGCCAGTCGCGCGTCTCCAGCGCACCGCTGACCGAGCTGCAGCGCGAAGGTCTGGAATCGCGCCTGCAGATCCTGCCGGGCTTGAACCTGGAAAGCCTGGAAAGCCATTTCCGCGTGATCGAGCGTGGCCTGGCCGAAGAGCTGGGCAGCAGCCAGGGCCGCGATGCCAAGCTGACCCAGCACCTGCTGGATTGCTTCCGCAAATACACCCAGCAGTGGCCGGAAGACTCCGGTGATTTCACCGTGTCGCTGACCAGCGCCGACGATTTCCTTGCGCGTTTGACCCGCCTTGAGAGCGACGGCCTGCCGCGCCACGAAGGCCGCTTCTTCGAGCTGCTGCAGACCCAGAGCAAGAACAATCTGCTCGCGCTGCAGCGCCACACCGCCGAAGCGCACAAGGCGATCAAGCAGCGCATGGACGAGGTCAACGCCTCGCTCGAGCAGGTCGCATTCAACCGCGGCACCGTGCTGGCCATCGACGTGCATGACCGGCGCCTGCCGGAAGTGCAGGATTTCCAGCTGCAGCTGCGCGCGGTGCTGACCCATCAGCAGACCGAAGACCGCTCGCTGGCCGAATCGCAGTTCAACGTGCTGCGCGAGCTGGTGCGTCGCCTCGGCGCGCAGGAGCCCGAGCTGCGTCGCTGGCGCGAGCAGGTGCTCGACGTGCGTCTGCACGTGGAATTCATCGGCGTCGAGCTGGATGCCGAAACCCGCGAGCAGGTCGAGATCTACCGCAGTGGCGCCGGCAAGTCCGGTGGCCAGCGGCAGAAGCTGGCCACGACCTGTCTTGCCGCCGCCTTGCGCTACCAGCTCGGTGGCGAAGATGGCGAACTGCCGCGCTACGCTGCAGTGGTATTGGACGAAGCCTTCGACAAGGCCGATAACGAATTCACCGCGCTGGCGATGAACATCTTCGAGAACTTCGGCTTCCAGATGGTGGTGGCAACACCGCTGAAGTCGGTGATGACGCTGGAGCCGTTCATCGGCGGCGCGTGCTTCGTCGAGATCAGCGGCCGTCACGATTCGGGCGTGTTGCTGATCGAGTACGACGACGCAGGCAATCGCCTGAAGCTGCCGGCGCGCGCACGTGGTGCGATGGCGCAGGCCAGTGCGGAGGACGTGGTGGATGCGCCGGTTGCTGTCGAGGTATCGGTTGCGTCCAGCGCGACTGCCGATGCCGAGCTTGAAGCGCCGGTCGTTGAAGCCGCGGCGGAAGCGGAAGCCAAGCCTGTGGTGAAGAAGGCAGCGAAGAAGGCTTCGACGAAGAAGAACATTCCGGCCTGATAGCCAGGGGGAGACCCGGCTTTCCCTTCTCCCGCTTGCGGGGGAAGGTGCCCGGAGGGCGGATGGGGGAGTTTTTGACGTTGCTTTGGTTGTCGCATCAGAGCCAAAGCCAAAGCCAAAGCCAAAGCCAAAGCACCCCTCCCCAACCCTCCCCTTGGCCTTCGGCCAAAGGGAGGGAGCACAGCCAAGCTCCCTTCGCTGCGCTTGTTACCCTCTGTATATCCAGAAACACATACAACGGAGATCAGCATGCATTACGTGGAAATCATCACCGCCCTGGTGGTGCTGCAATACCTGTTCTTCATTGTGTTGGCCGGCCGCGCGCGTGGTCGCTACGGCGTCAAGGCCCCCGCGGTCACTGGTCACGAAGGTTTCGAGCGCGTTTACCGCGTACAGATGAATACCCTGGAGCTGATGGTCGCGCTGTTGCCGTCCATGCTGATCGCCGCACGCTTCTGGCCAGCCGAATGGGTGGCAGGCATTGGTGCGGTGTACCTGGTCGGCCGCTTCATCTACTGGCGCGCCTATGTCGGCAATCCGTCCAGCCGCGGCCTGGGCTTCGGCCTGTCGATGCTGCCGGTGCTGGTACTGCTGCTGATGGCGCTCGCTGGCGCGTTCCTGCGCTGAGTAATCCGGCTTTTTCCCGCTTTTGTGGGAGCGGTGTAAACCGCGAAGCTCATGGCCTAGCAGTTGCAGCTAGATCTGCAATTGCATTGCTTGCACGGCCTCTGGCATCGCCAGCTTCGCGGTTTACACCGCTCCCACAACAACAATGCTGAAACCAAGGGAGCCTCGCGGCTCCCTTGGTCGTTTTCCAACTCAGAAATCCATGCTGAGCCTGGCGTAGGTGTAGCGGCCGGGCAGGTCGTAGGTTCCCGGGTCATAGCCATTGAGCGTGCAGCTCAGGCAGATCGGCGGGTTCTTGTCGAACACGTTGTTGACACCGACGCTGAGCTTGACGCCCTTCATCCACGCATCGGTACGCCAGCTGATCTGCGCGTCGTGGTAGGTGGTGGAACCCAGCCAGTGTTGATCGGCAACGCTGTCGGTACAGATCGCAAAGCCATTGGCACCAGCACAGCTTTCGCGCAGACGATCGATATAGCGCATCGTCCAGTTCACGTTCCAGTTCTGGTAATCCCAGTTGGTGGCGAAGGTCGAGCTCCATTCCGGAATCGCGCTGTCGCTGACCTCGATGCCAGGTCCCTTCGGTTCGGCTTGGCCGGATTCGTTGATCAGTTCGTAGCGGGTTACCCAGGTCGCCTTCCAGTCAAAGCCAAGCTGGCCCCAGCCGGTTTCCGGCAGCAACCAATGCGCGGTGAAGTCCCAGCCGCTGGTGTTGATGGTGCCGAGGTTGGCGAGGATGTCCTCGAAGCGGACGATCTGGCCGCGGTCGTTGCGGGTATAGCTGGCGCAGGCGAAGGCATCGCGGGTGTCGATGCAACGGTCCATGATCGACTGCGCATCCGGTGCCTGGATCGCCTTGTCGATGGTGTGGCGATAGAAGGTCACCCCCAGATCCAGCTTGCTGGCCCAGCTGCTGTCCTCTGCCCAGCTCGGGCTCCATACTGCGCCGGCCATGAACGAGCGGCTCTCTTCCGGCTCCAGGTCGCGGTTGCCCGCAGTCACCACCGAGATCTGCGGGTTGGCCTGCTCATAGCCCGGCGGTACACCATCGGCGACGCACTTCGGGGTCGTCGAAGCGGCGTTGTTGCAGGGGTCGACGATGGTGGCGTCGAAGCGGCTCAGCGTGCCGTACAGCTCACCGATGGACGGCGCACGGAAGCCCTGTGCGAACGACATGCGCAGCAGCAGCTCATCGGCCGGCTGCCAGCGCAGGCCGATCTTGCCGGTGCCGGTGCCGCCGAAGGTGGAGTAGTCCGAATAGCGGCCGGCGATGCTCAGGTCCAGGCTCTTGCCCCAGAAGCCTTCGCGCGCCAGTGGTACATCGAACTCTACGTAGCCTTCCTTCACCGAATAGCTGCCGATGGTCACGCCGGATGGCACGCCGTTGTATTCGCCGGCGATGGTGATCGGGTCGGGGTGGTATTCGCCCTTGTAGCGACGCCATTCCGCGCCGGCGGCGAAGGACAGCGGGCCGGCCCAGATGTCGAACAGTTCACCGGTGATGTTGGCCGAACCCAGCGACAGCGTGTTCTTGCTGCGGTCGCGCACGATCGGCGAGATCCACGCCAGCATCTCGGGAGTGATGGTGCCCGGTCCGCCGAACAGGTTCAGCGGTACGCAGCCGGCAATCGCCGCACAGGCCGCTGGATCGCCCAAGGCCTGGTTGATGTGCTTGACGTTGTAGCTGCCGGTATTGGTCTGGGTGGCCTTGCTCTCGCTGGACATCACGTTGATGTCCCAGTTCCAGCTGCGCTGGTTGACCTCGAAGATGCCGTCCAGACCACCGGCCGCGTACCAGGTTTTTACGTCCTGCTCGTAGCGGCGCGGGCCACCTTCCACCGGTCGTCGGCCGAGCAGGAACAGGTTGGGATTGGCCCCCATCGTGGTCAGGTCGAAGCCGAAGGGGTTGTACGGATTGTTGGCCGAGATGACCAGTTTGGTTTCGGCCCATTCGTTGTAGACGCCGGCATCGGTGCCGAGGAAGAACGGTTCCGGCGCGGCCTGGTTGGCGGACTCGCGCTCGCTGTACAAGCCGCGGAACCAACCGCTGACGTTCGGGGTGAACTCGAAGCGTACCTGGCCGAATACCGACTTGCGTTCGTTCGGGGTCAGCAACAGGTTGTTGGGCGCGAAGTTGTAGCGGTCCGCTGTGCTGAAGCAGTGATAGTCATCGGTGCGGGTACAGCCGGTCTGGCTGGGATCGAATACCGGGTTGGTAACTCCGGTGTTGGACGTGATGTTGTAGGTATTGCCGCTGGGGTCGGCGAATACCAGGCGTCCCTGCGGCGTGGCCGAGCTGCCGTTGGCGAGGCCGGTACCGGGCACCGGCACCGTCGCCCATTCGTACTCCCTGGAGGAGATCTCCTTCTGCTTGAACCACGACGCACCAACAATCCACTGCGCGCGCTCACTGCTGCCGCCGAAGCTCAGGTCGATGCTGCTGGTGTCGCCGCCCTTGAGGTTGTAGTCGCCGTACTGCACCTCGACGTGGCCGCCTTCGGCGCCTTTCTTGGTGATGATGTTGACCACGCCGGCAATGGCATCGGAACCGTAGATCGAGGAGGCGCCGTCTTCCAGCACTTCGATGCGATCGACGATTGCCAGTGGAATGGTGTTCAAGTCCACCGACGAGCCCACGCCCGAGCCGGAGGATTCATTGACCCAGCGGATGCCATCCACCAGCACCAGTACGCGCTTGGGCCCGAGATGACGCAGGTCCACCGTTGCCGCACCGGCGCCGACACCGCCGCCATCGGGCGGGAAGCCGAAGTTGCCGCTGGAGTTGAGCTTGGTGCTCAGCGATGCGCCGCTGGCAGTGAGGTGCTGGACCACGTCGGCGACCGAACTGTAACCGGTGCGCTCGATGGCTTCGCGGCTGAGTACCTGCACCGGAACCTGAGTTTCCAGCTCGGCTTTCTTGATGCGGGTACCCGTGACCTGAATGCTGTCCAGGGTCTTGGGGGTACTGTCTGGCGCCTGTTGCGCGAAGGCCGCGCCGGGCAGCAAACACAACAATGACAAGCGGACAGCGCAGCTCAGGCGGCGCGGGCGTAGCGGTAACAACGTCATCGGAATGCTCCTGGTGATTGCCGGACTACGTGCCCGCCACCATGACGGGCGTAGCCGATTTGTAAGCAATTCGTTAGGCGCAAACAAGCAGAGGCGTCTCAACGCGAACCTGAATCCGCGTAATGAAACCGTTGTTACGTCAGTTCACCGTGATGAATAGCCGCCGTCGACCAAGTGGTAGCTCCCGGTGATGAACGAGGCTTTGTCCGACAGCAGGAAGCAGGTCAACGCCGCGACTTCCTCTGCCTTGCCCAGCCGACCGGCCGGGTGCAGCGCCACCAGTCCGGCGTAGGCGCGGTCATCCATGTCCTGCAGCAGCGGTGTATCGATGAAACCAGGGCCCACGGCATTGATCCGCAGCCCGCGCGCGGAGTACTCCAGCGCTGCGCTCTTGGTCATGCCGATCAACGCGTGCTTGGCGGCCACGTAAGCAGCCGCGCCGGCCCAGCCATTGCTGCCCAGGATCGAGGCCATGTTGACCACCGCACCGCCGCCGCTGGCGAGGATGGCCGGGATCTCGTACTTCATCGAATAGAACACGCCGTGCAGGTTGACCCCGAGCACGCGGTGCCATTCTTCCAGCGGGTAATCGGCGGTCTGCAGGCTGGCGCCGCTGATGCCGGCGTTGTTGACCGCCAGATGCAGGCCGCCGAAGCGTTCGTTGCAGGCGTTGACCATCAGCCGCACTGCATCCGGGTCGCTGACATCCACCTGCAGCGCCTGTACCCGTTCGCCCAATGACAGCGCGACCGCGGTGGCGGCATCACCGTCGATATCGGCGGCCAATACGCTTGCACCGCGTGCGGCCAGCTGTCGAACTACCGCCTCACCTATGCCGGAGGCGGCACCGGTAACCAGCGCGATGCGGCCGGCAAAATCGTGTTGCATGTGACATTTCCACAGCTGCGGTCATTCCGCATGTGGGCAGCGTCCCGCGTTTGCCTTGCAGGCGCATTGCGTGGGATCAATCCGGAGTGGTTGCGGATTCGTGTTTTTCGGCCGGCGGCCGCGCCGCATGCTGGCCGGGATGCGTATGCAAGGGCACGAACGCGGCCAGGTCTTCGGCACGCATCGGGCGGGCGAAGAAATAGCCCTGTCCGTACAGCACGCCCCTGCTGCGGAAGAAATCGGCCTGTTCCTGGCTCTCGATGCCCTCTACCAGCGTCTGCATGTTCAGGCTGGATGCCAGCTCGATGATGTGGGTGGCGACCTGGCTGGTGACCGCTTCAGTGCAGGCGGTGGAGGTGAAGCTCTTGTCCACCTTGAGGATGTCGAACGGATAGGTGGTCAGATAGGCGAGGCTGGAATAGCCGGTGCCGAAGTCATCGATGGCGATCTCGATGCCCAGCGCGTGGATCGCCGCCACCACATCCTGCGCGCTGGTTTCCTCCAGCAGGCCGCGTTCGGTGGCTTCCACCACGAACTGGCCATTGCCGGGGCCGATGGCCTGCTGCATCTCCGCCAGCAGCTGCGGGGTGTCCATCGATTGCAGGTCGCGCGGCGACAGGTTCACGCCGAGGCGGAAGCGAGGGTACTGGCGGAAGAAGCCGCTCAGGTCCTGCACCACCAGTTCCAGCACCCGGCGGGTGACCAGCTGGATCAGCCCGGCATCCTCGGCAAAGGGAATGAAGCGGTCCGGTGGAACCACGGTGCCGTCCTCGTGCTCCCAGCGCAGCAGCGCCTCCGCGCCGATGCAGGTGTCGTCCTGCAGGCAGAACACCGGCTGGTACACCAGGAAGAAGTGGCCCTTGTTGATGGCACGCAACAGCTCGGCACGGGTCGACCATTGCCGGCGGATCATCACCAGCGCCATGCCCAGCACCGCCAGCCCGGCGACGATGCCGATCGGAATGAACCAATGGGCGAACTGGGCCATGCGCGTATCAATCGTGGCCAGCGGCGTGGCCACGATCACGCCGGTGCCGCCGGGGCGCAGTACCCGGCGTACCACCAGGTAGCCCGCCTCGGCATCGGTGAAGTGGCCGTCGTGGTTCTTGTCCGCCGTTGTCGTTGTCCAGCCCGGCAGCAGGGTGCCCTGACGCGCGGCGTAGCGGCCGTCCATGCTGTTGAACAGGCCAAGTGACAGGTCGGGGCGGGCGAACGGGGAGATCAGCCCGTCCGGATAGACCAGCAGGGCGTAGCCGTCCTTCTCCAGTATCACGTACTCGTGCCCGGGCAGACCCGGAACCTGCACCTGGGTGTAGACCAGCACACCGTCCGCTGCACGCAACGGGTTCGGAGGCAGCGCGATCTGTTGCATCAGTGCGCCGCCGGAGGAGCAGACAACCTTGCCGTCCTGCAGGTACAGGGTGCTCTTGACGATGTGCGAGCTGATGCCGAAGCGCTGCATCCGCAGCAGCCCGGCCGGGCTGCAGGGGGCATCACCGCTGCTGCGCATCTCCGCGCTCAGGCGCTCGATCACACCGATGGTGCCAGCGACCTCGCGGCGGATGCTCGTGGAGACGTCATCGAGCAACACATACTTCTCGCGGATGGCCTGTTTGCGTGCCTGGTGCAGTGAATACAGCACTGGCACACAGGCAAGTATCGCTGCGGCAAGCAGCAGCAACGCAGCGATTCGATAACGTTTGGTCATGGATGCGCCATCCCCGGTTGGCTTCTTACTGCACCACTATGTGACGTACGTCAAGAATTTCCAGTGATCGAAATTTAGCTATGTGCAAGCCTGCTTCACGCCGCGCTGAAGGTATCCCAGGCCATGCGTGCGATAAGCACCACTACCAGCACCACAAAAAGCTTGCGAATCAATGGGGTGCCGCCGCGCAGGGCAAGCCGGGTGCCGGTCACCGCCCCCAGCACGTTGGCTGCCGCCATGGGGATGGCCAGTGCCAGCAGCACATTGCCGCTGGGCACGAAGAACGACAATGCCGCGATATTGGTTGCCAGGTTGACCACCTTGGAAGCGGCCGAGGCACGCAGGAAGTCCAGCCCGAAGAAGCGCACGAACAGGAAGATCAGGAAGCTGCCGGTGCCCGGTCCGAAGAAGCCATCGTAGAAACCGATCACCCCGCCCATCGCCAGCGCGATCAGCAATTCGCGGCGGCCAACCTCGCGTGGCCGGTGCAGTGCGCCGAAATCCTTCTTGGCCAGCGTATAGCCCAGCATCACGATCAGCAGGGTCAGCACCAAAGGCCGTACCGCTTCCTTCGACAGCAGCGTCACCGCGGTGGCACCGAGGAAGGAGAACGCGAAAGCGGCTGCAGCCGCCAGCAACACCGGCCGCCATGGGAAACGCACTGCGCGCGCATAGCGCAGCGCCGAGGCGCCGGTGCCGAATACCGAGCTGAACTTGTTGGTGCCGAGCAAGGCCGCTGGTGTCTGCTGCGGCAACGCAGTGAACAAGCCTGGCAACTGGATCAAGCCACCACCGCCAACCGCTGCGTCCACCAACCCTGCGATGAAGGCGATGACCAGCAACCAAGGCAGTTCGGGTGGAATCAACTCCAGCATGGCAACTCCGGCGCAGGGCGCGACAGCATACGCTCAGTGCGGCCGCAGATCGCTTGGAACTGCGGCGGACGTGGATGAAAATGCGCGCATGCAGATATCTCCCACATCTTCCTGTCCCTGCGGCCGGGACCAGACCTACGCCGCCTGCTGTGGTCGCTACCACGCCGGCGAAGCCGCGCCGGATGCCGAGTCGCTGATGCGATCGCGCTACAGCGCCTATGTAATCAAGGACGTTGATTACCTGCTCGCCAGCTGGCACCCGGACACTCGCCCGGCCACGCTGTCGCTGGACGATGCCCCGGGCCAACGCACGCAATGGCTGGGCCTGAGCGTGCAGCGGCACGTGATCACCGGCGAAGACACGGCCGAAGTCGAATTCACCGCCCGCTACCGCGTAGGCGGTGGCAGCGCGGTAAAGATGGTCGAGCACAGCCGCTTCCAGCGCATCGACGGCCGCTGGTATTACCTGGACGCCGCCGGCACCTAACTCCCTCCCTTGCGCGCAGCGCAGGAACCCACAGGTAGTGCCGAGCCATGCTCGGCAGGGGCGTTACCGGCCAAGCCATTTGGTAGAGCCGAGCCACGCTCGGCTGGGGCCTTACCGGTGAAGCCATTTGGTAGAGCCGAGCCATGCTCGGCTGGGGCCTTACCGGTGAAGCCTCTGCCGAGCACGGCTCGGCACTACGCTTCCGCCCCGTCCCTTGCGCGCAGCGCAGGGGAGGGTTGGGGAGGGGTGCTTTTGGCTTTTGACCTTCAGCTTTTGGATTTTCGGCTTTCGCCCCTCAAACATCCCCAGCTTCGCAGCTCACGCCGTTCCCACAACCAAGCAGAACCAGCCGCAACCACACACCCACACCGCTTATCATCAAGCTCCAGTGCAAGGAGCGTATGGATGAACCCGATCAACCTGCTGCGTGCAGGCACCACGCTGGCCGCGCTCACGCTGGCCTTCTCAGCCAACGCTGCGATCACCGACTTCGGCAGCTGCGGTGCCTCACTCAAGACCGCCGCCGTCGCCCAGGGCATCAACGGCGAAAAGTTTGATCAGGTTTTCAGCAGCATCACCCCCGACCTGAGCGTGCTGCCACTGCTCGATGCACAGCCCGAGTTCACCACCCCGATCTGGGATTATCTGGCCTCGCTGGTCGACAGCCGCCGCATCGCCGATGGCCGCGCGCTGCTCAGCCAGCACCGCGTGCTGCTGGATCAGGTCAGCGCCCAGTATGGTGTCGATCCAGCCACCATCGTCGCGGTCTGGGGCGTGGAGAGCGATTACGGCCGCGTGTTCGGCAAGCGCCCGTTGCTGCAGTCGCTGGCCACCCTGTCCTGCAACGGCCGCCGCCAGCCCTTCTTCAAAGGTGAACTGCTGGCTCTGCTCAAGCTGATCGACAAAGGCGATCTGAACCCGACTGGCCTGACCGGCTCCTGGGCCGGCGCCTTCGGCCACACCCAGTTCATGCCATCCACCTACGCCCGCATCGCGGTGGATGGCGACGGCGATGGCCGCCGTGACCTGGTCGCCAGCATTCCCGATGCGCTGGCCTCCACCGCCAATTACCTGAAGCAGTCGGGCTGGCGTACCGGCCAGCCGTGGGGCGTGGAAGTACGCATCCCGGCCAACTTCAACGCCGCACTCGCCGGTCGCACCAAGCGCAAGCCGCTGGCGGACTGGCGCGCGCTGGGTATCACCTTGGCCGACGGCAAGCCGCTGCAGGTATCGGCGATCACTGACGACAGCAATGCCGCTTTGCTGTTGCCGGCCGGCGCCAAGGGCCCGGCCTTGCTGGTATTCCGCAATTACGACGCGATTTATTCCTATAACGCAGCAGAGAGCTACGCATTGGCGATCGCCACCTTGGCCGACCGCCTGCGCGGCGGCAGCGGTCTGAGTGCGGCCTGGCCCACCGATGACCCCGGCATCGGCCGCGATGAGCGTCGCGAACTGCAGACCCTGCTGCTCGCGCGCGGGCACGATATCGGCAGCGCTGACGGCATGGTCGGCACCGCCACCCGCCGCGCCATCCAGGTCGAACAGCAGCGCCTCGGCTGGAAGAACGCAGACGGCCGTGCCGGCACCCGCATCCTGCAGGCACTGCGCAGTGCCAAGCCGGCGCAGCCGACGGCGTTCCAGCTGCCGCCCAATTACCAGCAACTTGTCCAATCACCGATCGTACGGAGCAACGTTTCAATGAAGGATGCGCAGGGCCTGAGCACAGGCGACTTCAAGGGCTTCACCGCCTGGAAGGTGGAAACCCCGTTCTCCACCGCGGCCATCAGCGTGTTCGGCGGGCAGTTGCTGTCCTTCGTGCCCAATGGTGGCCAGGACGTGATGTGGCTTTCGCCCAGTGCCAAGCAACCGCCCACGCCCATCCGTGGCGGTGCGCCGGTGTGCTGGCCGTACTTCTCGCGGCAAGGGCAGGGCAATGACGTGCCTGCGCATGGTTTCGTGCGCACTGTCGCCTGGGAGCTGCGCGACGCCCGTCGCGAAGCCGATGGCAGCGTGGTCTTGACCCTTGCACCGTCGCCGATGGACAACCTCGGGCTGCGCCTGCAGATGGTGGTGCGCATCGGCCGCACCCTGGAGCAGGAGTTGATCACCGAGAACACCGGCAGCCAGGCGACCAGCTTCACCCAGGCCCTGCACAACTACTTCAATGTCAGCGATGCCTTGAAGGTGGATGTCACCGGACTGGATGGGCTCACCTACCTGGACAAGCTCGACAACGGCAACGCCCACGTGCAGAAGGGTGATTGGAACCTGCGCGACCCGCGTGACCCCGGCCGCAGCGATCGCCTCTACACCCAGGCCGGTGGCCATTACGTACTGCGCGACCCGGGCTTCAAGCGGGCCATCGACATCAGCACCAGCGGCAGCCGCACCGCCGTGGTCTGGAATGCCGGCGAAGCCGGTGCTGCAAAGATGGACGACATCGGTGCAGCGTGGCGCAACTACGTCTGCGTGGAAGCCGCCAATGCCGGCCCGGACGTGATCGAGCTGGCGCCCGGCGGACGCCACACACTCAAGCAAGTATTCGAGGTCAAACCACTTTGAGTGCAATCCGCTTGTGAGGCTTACGCGCGCGAACTAGCGTCAATCCCGCTGCCATGAAGGCAGTAGTCGTTCCATCAAGGAAGAAGCAATGCCGAATACCCAGTGGTATTACACCGACGCCCAGCACGAGCGGCAGGGTCCGCTCGCCACCGCACAGATGAAGCTGCTGTTTGCCGAGGGTGGGCTGGCGCCATCTGCGCTGGTATGGCGTGCGGGCATGGAGCAATGGCAGCCAGTGCAGGACTTCGCGCTGGAACTGGCCTGGCCGGAGCCGGCAGAAGGCAAGCACGACGGCAGTAATCCGTACGCGGCTCCAGCTGCCGTTGTCGGTGAGCCGTCGCTCGCGTTGATGGACGATACCTTGAAGCCTTACGCCGATTTTGTCGGCAGCAACTTTGATAAGTACCGCCGGAAGTGGCACCTGGATGCAAAACATCCCCATGCCAAGGACACCTGGCATTGGCCTGCCTTCTGCTTCGGTTTGATGTGGATGCTGTACCGCAAGATGTACCTGCTCGCGGTGATGTGGGGAGTTGGGTCCCTGCTGCTTTCAACCGCGCTGCGCTTGATGGGTATCCCGGATCTTGCGGCATGGGGTGTCAGCGTTGGTATTGCGGTTGCCGCGGGTGGCCTGGGCAACGCCTTCTACCTGAAGCATGCGCAGAAGCAGATTCAGCAGGTGACCGCTGCAAACACCGGGGGTGCCCATGCGCTGCGGGCGCAGCTGCGCCTGCGTGGCGGAACCAGCATCGCCGCCGTGTTCACGGGTATTTTTGTGATGATCGTGATCAACGTGACAATCGCATTCACTATCATGTGAAAAACGTCAGTGCGCACCGGCTGATATCGAGCCGATGCGCACTGACTGCATGTACAGAAGTCAGCGCAGTGGCGCAGGCCGGCGCAGCACCAGTAGCGTGATCACACCAGCGACCAAGCCCCAGAACGCAGAACCAATACCCGCCATCGACAGCCCAGACGCCGTCACCAGGAAGGTCACCAGCGCGGGCTCGCGCTCAGCCTCTTCCTTCAAGGCCACCGCCAGGCTGTTGCCGATGGTTCCAAGCAGGGCGATGCCGGCCAGCGTCGCGATCAGCTCCTTCGGGAATGCCGCAAACACCGCCGCCACCGTCGCCCCGAACAAGCCGATCACGATGTAGAACACGCCTGCGCTCACTGCCGCCGTATAACGCCGCGCCGGATCCTCATGCACATCCCGGCCCATGCAGATCGCCGCGGTGATCGCCGCCAGGTTCAAGGCATAGCCACCGAATGGTGCCAAGGCGGTATTGACCACCCCGATCCAACCGATCACCGGCGATATCGGTGCGTCATAGCCGGAGGCCTTCAACACCGCCACGCCCGGCACGTTCTGCGAGGCCATGGTGACGATGAACAAAGGCAGGGCGATGCCGAACAGCGCCGCCCAGGACAGCGTCGGCATGGTGAACACCGGCAGCGCCATCTGCAGCTGCACCTGTTCCATGTGCATCAGCCCCTTGCCGCTGACGATCGCCACGCCCACCAGCAAGGTCGCGATCACCGCATAGCGCGGCAACCAGCGCCGCCCGATCAAGTAGGTGGCAAACATCAGCAGCACCAAGAGCGGCTGGGTGTTCACCGATACAAAGACATCCAGGCCAAAGCGCAGCAGCACACCGGCCAACATGCCTGAGGCCAGCGACACCGGGATCCTTCGCATCGCCTTCTCGAACACCCCCGAGAAACCGGCCAACGCGCCCATCAACGCGGCCAGCACAAATGCACCGATCGCATCGGACAGCGGCAGCGTGGTTGCCCCGACCACCAGCATCGCCGCACCGGGCGTGGACCAGGCCGTCACCACCGGCACCCGGTAGCGCAGCGACAGACCAATACAGGTGACGCCCATGCCGATGCCCAGTGCCCACATCCACGACGCGATCTCGGCCTGTCCGGCACCAACCGCCTGCGCTGCCTGGAACACGATCACCGCCGAGCTGGCAAAGCCCACCAGCACCGTAATGAAGCCGGCAACCACGGCAGGCAACGAGAGATCACGAAAGAACGAACGCGGAGCCGGATTGGTCATCTATATAGAGGTGCAACAGATCAACCCGCAT
>NZ_CP130832.1:4617500-4620000 GCF_030549615.1 Stenotrophomonas sp. 610A2 | reverse complement strand
AGAACATTGGGTCTGTAGCTCAGGTGGTTAGAGCGCACCCCTGATAAGGGTGAGGTCGGTAGTTCGAGTCTACCCAGACCCACCACTCTGAATGTACCGCATACTAAGAATTTATAGACGTCAGCACTGTGGCTGATATCTGTTCTTTTAAAACTTGTGACGTAGCGAGCGTTTGAGATTATCTATCTTGACGTGTCGTGAGGCTAAGGCGGAAGACTTAAATGTCTTCTTATTAATTGAGTCGTTATATTCGTATCCGGGCTTTGTACCCCTGGATCAAATGTAGCCCAAGGCAACTTGCGGTTATATGGTCAAGCGAATAAGCGCACACGGTGGATGCCTTGGCGGTCAGAGGCGATGAAGGACGTGGCAGCCTGCGAAAAGTATCGGGGAGCTGGCAACAAGCTTTGATCCGGTAATGTCCGAATGGGGAAACCCACCGCTCCGGCGGTATCCTGCAGTGAATACATAGCTGCTGGAAGCGAACCTGGTGAACTGAAATATCTAAGTAACCAGAGGAAAAGAAATCAACCGAGATTCCCTGAGTAGCGACGAGCGAACGGGGAACAGCCCTTAAGCTGGTATGGTTCTAGAAAAACGGTTTGGAAAAGCCGGCCATAGAAGGTGATAGCCCTGTATTTAAAAGGGCCATACCAGTGAAGACGAGTAGGGCGGGGCACGTGAAACCCTGTCTGAATATGGGGGGACCATCCTCCAAGGCTAAATACTACTGACCGACCGATAGTGAACCAGTACCGTGAGGGAAAGGCGAAAAGAACCCCGGAGAGGGGAGTGAAATAGATCCTGAAACCGTGTGCGTACAAGCAGTAGGAGCTCGCAAGAGTGACTGCGTACCTTTTGTATAATGGGTCAGCGACTTACTGTTCGTGGCAAGCTTAACCGTATAGGGGAGGCGAAGGGAAACCGAGTCTGATAAGGGCGCATAGTCGCGGGCAGTAGACCCGAAACCGGGTGATCTAGTCATGCCCAGGGTGAAGGTGCGGTAACACGCACTGGAGGCCCGAACCCACTCCCGTTGCAAAGGTAGGGGATGAGGTGTGATTAGGAGTGAAAAGCTAATCGAACCCGGAGATAGCTGGTTCTCCTCGAAAGCTATTTAGGTAGCGCCTCATATGTATCCTCTCGGGGGTAGAGCACTGTTATGGCTAGGGGGTCATCGCGACTTACCAAACCATTGCAAACTCCGAATACCGAGACGGACTGTATGGGAGACACACGGCGGGTGCTAACGTCCGTCGTGAAAAGGGAAACAACCCAGATCCACAGCTAAGGTCCCAAATTTACTGCTAAGTGGAAAACCATGTGGAAAGGCACAGACAGCCAGGAGGTTGGCTTAGAAGCAGCCACCCTTTAAAGAAAGCGTAATAGCTCACTGGTCGAGTCGGTCTGCGGGGAAGATTTAACGGGGCTAAGCAGTAAACCGAAGCTTGGAGTGCATAACTTTGTTATGCGCGGTAGAGGAGCGTTCCGTAAGCCTGTGAAGGTGAGTTGAGAAGCTTGCTGGAGGTATCGGAAGTGCGAATGCTGACATGAGTAACGATAATGCGGGTGAAAAACCCGCACGCCGAAAGCCCAAGGTTTCCTTGCGCAACGTTAATCGGCGCAGGGTGAGTCGGCCCCTAAGGCGAGGCAGAAATGCGTAGTCGATGGGAAGCAGGTTAATATTCCTGCACCTCGCGTAAGTGCGATGGAGGGACGGAGAAGGTTAGGTGTACCAGGCGTTGGTTGTCCTGGGGAAAGGCGGTAGGTTTGGATCTTTGGCAAATCCGGGATCCTTTAAGACCGAGCACCGAGACGAGCCTTTAAGGCGAAGTCACTGATACCACGCTTCCAGGAAAAGCTCCTAAGCTTCAGCTTACGCAGACCGTACCGTAAACCGACACAGGTGGGTAGGATGAGAATTCTCAGGCGCTTGAGAGAACTCGGGTGAAGGAACTAGGCAACATGGCACCGTAACTTCGGGAGAAGGTGCACCCTTTTTGGTGGCTCATGCGAGCTATAGCTGAAGAGGGTCGCAGTAACCAGGCCGCTGCGACTGTTTATCAAAAACACAGCACTCTGCAAACACGAAAGTGGACGTATAGGGTGTGACGCCTGCCCGGTGCTGGAAGGTTAATTGATGGGGTCAGCCGCAAGGCGAAGCTCTTGATCGAAGCCCCAGTAAACGGCGGCCGTAACTATAACGGTCCTAAGGTAGCGAAATTCCTTGTCGGGTAAGTTCCGACCTGCACGAATGGCGTAACGACAGCGGCGCTGTCTCCACCCGAGACTCAGTGAAATTGAAATCGCTGTGAAGATGCAGCGTTCCCGTGGCAAGACGGAAAGACCCCGTGAACCTTTACTATAGCTTTACACTGAACGTTGAGTTCGTCTGTGTAGGATAGGTGGGAGGCTATGAAACTGTGGCGCTAGCTGCAGTGGAGCCATCCTTGAAATACCACCCTGTCGTGCTTGACGTTCTAACCTAGGTCCATTATCT
>NZ_CP130832.1:4285000-4287500 GCF_030549615.1 Stenotrophomonas sp. 610A2 | reverse complement strand
TTTGAGCAAGGCAGCATCGCCTGTCAGGCGTCCCCACAAGAAACCTGCATTCAGAGTTCCATAGCCAACAGGGTTGGCTTGGAAAAGTCCCAATACGGGGCCTTAGCTCAGCTGGGAGAGCACCTGCTTTGCAAGCAGGGGGTCGTCGGTTCGATCCCGACAGGCTCCACCATGTTGAGTTATGACAGAACATTGGGTCTGTAGCTCAGGTGGTTAGAGCGCACCCCTGATAAGGGTGAGGTCGGTAGTTCGAGTCTACCCAGACCCACCACTCTGAATGTACCGCATACTAAGAATTTATAGACGTCAGCACTGTGGCTGATATCTGTTCTTTTAAAACTTGTGACGTAGCGAGCGTTTGAGATTATCTATCTTGACGTGTCGTGAGGCTAAGGCGGAAGACTTAAATGTCTTCTTATTAATTGAGTCGTTATATTCGTATCCGGGCTTTGTACCCCTGGATCAAATGTAGCCCAAGGCAACTTGCGGTTATATGGTCAAGCGAATAAGCGCACACGGTGGATGCCTTGGCGGTCAGAGGCGATGAAGGACGTGGCAGCCTGCGAAAAGTATCGGGGAGCTGGCAACAAGCTTTGATCCGGTAATGTCCGAATGGGGAAACCCACCGCTCCGGCGGTATCCTGCAGTGAATACATAGCTGCTGGAAGCGAACCTGGTGAACTGAAATATCTAAGTAACCAGAGGAAAAGAAATCAACCGAGATTCCCTGAGTAGCGACGAGCGAACGGGGAACAGCCCTTAAGCTGGTATGGTTCTAGAAAAACGGTTTGGAAAAGCCGGCCATAGAAGGTGATAGCCCTGTATTTAAAAGGGCCATTCCAGTGAAGACGAGTAGGGCGGGGCACGTGAAACCCTGTCTGAATATGGGGGGACCATCCTCCAAGGCTAAATACTACTGACCGACCGATAGTGAACCAGTACCGTGAGGGAAAGGCGAAAAGAACCCCGGAGAGGGGAGTGAAATAGATCCTGAAACCGTGTGCGTACAAGCAGTAGGAGCTCGCAAGAGTGACTGCGTACCTTTTGTATAATGGGTCAGCGACTTACTGTTCGTGGCAAGCTTAACCGTATAGGGGAGGCGAAGGGAAACCGAGTCTGATAAGGGCGCATAGTCGCGGGCAGTAGACCCGAAACCGGGTGATCTAGTCATGCCCAGGGTGAAGGTGCGGTAACACGCACTGGAGGCCCGAACCCACTCCCGTTGCAAAGGTAGGGGATGAGGTGTGATTAGGAGTGAAAAGCTAATCGAACCCGGAGATAGCTGGTTCTCCTCGAAAGCTATTTAGGTAGCGCCTCATATGTATCCTCTCGGGGGTAGAGCACTGTTATGGCTAGGGGGTCATCGCGACTTACCAAACCATTGCAAACTCCGAATACCGAGACGGACTGTATGGGAGACACACGGCGGGTGCTAACGTCCGTCGTGAAAAGGGAAACAACCCAGATCCACAGCTAAGGTCCCAAATTTACTGCTAAGTGGAAAACCATGTGGAAAGGCACAGACAGCCAGGAGGTTGGCTTAGAAGCAGCCACCCTTTAAAGAAAGCGTAATAGCTCACTGGTCGAGTCGGTCTGCGGGGAAGATTTAACGGGGCTAAGCAGTAAACCGAAGCTTGGAGTGCATAACTTTGTTATGCGCGGTAGAGGAGCGTTCCGTAAGCCTGTGAAGGTGAGTTGAGAAGCTTGCTGGAGGTATCGGAAGTGCGAATGCTGACATGAGTAACGATAATGCGGGTGAAAAACCCGCACGCCGAAAGCCCAAGGTTTCCTTGCGCAACGTTAATCGGCGCAGGGTGAGTCGGCCCCTAAGGCGAGGCAGAAATGCGTAGTCGATGGGAAGCAGGTTAATATTCCTGCACCTCGCGTAAGTGCGATGGAGGGACGGAGAAGGTTAGGTGTACCAGGCGTTGGTTGTCCTGGGGAAAGGCGGTAGGTTTGGATCTTTGGCAAATCCGGGATCCTTTAAGACCGAGCACCGAGACGAGCCTTTAAGGCGAAGTCACTGATACCACGCTTCCAGGAAAAGCTCCTAAGCTTCAGCTTACGCAGACCGTACCGTAAACCGACACAGGTGGGTAGGATGAGAATTCTCAGGCGCTTGAGAGAACTCGGGTGAAGGAACTAGGCAACATGGCACCGTAACTTCGGGAGAAGGTGCACCCTTTTTGGTGGCTCATGCGAGCTATAGCTGAAGAGGGTCGCAGTAACCAGGCCGCTGCGACTGTTTATCAAAAACACAGCACTCTGCAAACACGAAAGTGGACGTATAGGGTGTGACGCCTGCCCGGTGCTGGAAGGTTAATTGATGGGGTCAGCCGCAAGGCGAAGCTCTTGATCGAAGCCCCAGTAAACGGCGGCCGTAACTATAACGGTCCTAAGGTAGCGAAATTCCTTGTCGGGTAAGTTCCGACCTGCACGAATGGCGTAACGACAGCGGCGCTGTCTCCACCCGAGACTCAGTGAAATTGAAATCGCTGTG